>DATDXE010000014.1 GCA_036517255.1 Candidatus Paceibacterota bacterium | reverse complement strand
CTTTTTAATTGGCGAACAGCCAAACCCTTGGGAGCTTCTCCACCCCCGGGATAAGGTGAGCCGACATCGAGGTGCCGAACACCGCCGTCGCTATGGACGCTTAGGCGGTACCAGCCTGTTATCCCCAGAGTAGCTTTTGTCAGATGAGCTTTCGCCGCGTCTAACGCGTACGATCGGATCACTTAGCTCTGCTTTCGCATCTGCTCGGCACTCACGCCTCGCAGTTAAGCCAGCTTGTGCCTATACACTATCGCCATGGTTTCCATTCACGGCTAGCTGACCTTAATAGACTCCTCCGTTACTTTTTAGGAGGATAGCGCCCCACTAAAACTGCCCACCAGGCACTGTCTCTTCGCGTTTTTTCCGCGGAGGTTAGAAAGTATGTCAATACAGAGTGGTATTTCACTGACGAGTATTACACAGCCGAAACCATGCACATAACCTCTGCCACCTATGCTACGCAGTAAAAACATACCCTCAATGCCAAGTTGCAGTAAAGCTTCTGGGGTCTTTTCGTCTAACTGCAGGAAACCGGCATCTTCACCGGTATTGTATTTTCACCGAGCGGGTCCCCGAGACAGTTCTCCAGTCGTTACACCATTCGTGCGCGTGTGAACTTACCACACAAGGAATTTCGCTACCTTAGGACGATTATAGTTATCGCCGACATTCACCAGGGCTTACATCAATCACCTCTTCATCTTGCGACAAAAAGACGTCGATGTTTGACCTTCTGGCATTGGTCAGGTGTCACCCCCTATACATCCACTTACGTGTTCGCAGGGAGCTGTGTTTTTGGTAAACAGTCGCCAGAGATACTTTAGCTGCGGCCCCCACCACTTTAGACACTTCGTGCTTTTAGTGATAGAGAGCTTTAATTTTGTCTCGATTCTTCTTGCTCTCCCTCCACTTTAGAAACATCCAAAGTGGTGGGGGCAGACCTTATCCCGAAGTTACGGTCGCTTTTTTGCCGAGTTCCTTGGGGACCTCTCACTCGTTCGCCTTGGTCTTCTCGACCTGACTACCTGTTTCGGTTTACGGTACGGTCTATATATGTATAAGTTTAGAAGTTTTTCTTGAAAGCGCGCTTTGCGAACTCTCCTTTGCCGAAGCTCCGGATTGCCACATTGCTTGAATGCCCGATTAAACGGAACGACTCGGATTTTCCTGAATCGTATTCTGACAACATGAACGTCAAATCCAATAATGCGCCTCGCATACTGCACTTCGTCACTCCATCACTACATATATAGGTGTGGGAATATTAACCCACTGTCCATCACCTTCGGCTTTCGCCATCGGTTTAGGCCCGACTAACCCTTCGCTGATTGACATCGCGAAGGAAACCTTAGTCTTTCGGCGTGCAGGGCTTTCACCTGCATTGCGGTTACTTGTGCCAACATTCTTACTTCCGCACGTTCCAGCATGGGTCACCCCTTTGCCTTCACAACAGAGCGGAATACTCTCCTACCGCTCCTTCGTTCCTAAGAACAAAGAAGCCCTCAGTTTCGGTACATAGCTTAGCCCCGATTATCTTCGGCGCAGAATCTCTGAATGAGTGAGCTGTTACGCTTTCTTTTAAGGGTGGCTGCTTCTAAGCCAACCTCCTCATTGTCTCTGAAATTCCACCACCTTGAGTGCACTTAGCTATGATTTAGGGACCTTAAATTGAGATCCGGGCTGTTTCCCTTTTGACGAGTGGAGCTTAGCCCCCACCGTCTAACTGCCATACTTTAACCTTTGGTATTCGGAGTTTGATAGGTCTAGCGAGCTTTCGCCCTGTCCAGACCTTCCAGTGCTCTACCCCCAAAGGGAACATATGACGCAAACCCAAAAGCTCTTTCGGAGAGAACCAGCTATTACCAGGTTCGATTAGCTTTTCACTCCTTACCACAAGTCATCCCAACGCGTTGAACGACGAACGGGTTCGGGCCTCCATGACTCTTTCGAGTCATTTCACCCTGCTCATGGCAAGCTCACCTGGCTTCGGGTCTAATATATACGATTTTAGTTCGCGCTATTCACGCTCGCTTTCACTGTGCCTCCAGAGGTTCACTCCTTAGGCAACCGCATACATTAACTCGTTGGCTGATTCTTCAATAGGCACGCCGTGACGGAACGCTTGCGCGTCCGCTCCGACTCCTTGTAGGCATATGGTTTCAGGTCTATTTCACCGCCCTCATCGGGCTACTTTTCACCTTTCCCTCACGGTACTTGTTCACTATCGGTCTCCATAAGTATTTAGCCTTACCGGTTAGTTCCGGCAGATTCCCCCGAGCTACTCGTGTCTCGAGGTACTCAAGAACAGAGACAAAGAAGATTATTTATTTTCGACTACGGGGCTATTACCCTCTGGGGCTTTGCTTTCCAGCAAATTCTTCTAACAAATAATTTTTTAACTTCTCTTGTGTAAACACAACGTCTCTGCCTTACAACCCCCCCACTTCACTCTACGCTCCGCTTCGAGTTCCGCGGGGCAGGCCCTTAAATTTAAGAGCTTGCCCCGCGAAACTGTCGTGCGAAGCACACAGTGAAGTGGGGGTTTGAGCTTCTCCGCTTTCGCTCGCCGCTACTCACGGAATAACTTTTGTTTTATTTTCCTCCGGGTAATGAAATGTTTTACTTCCCCGGGTGCGCATTTTACATCAAGTGTAAAATATCCTGACTTACGTCAGGATGGGTTTCCCCATTCGGAAATCTTCGGATCACAGGTTGCTAGTCACCTCCCCGAAGCTTATCGCAGACAAGCTACGTCCTTCATCGCCTTATTGGAGCCAAGGCATCCACCATACGCCCTTAAATTTCCTATTAGGAAATTTAAAAACCTCTCCCACTTCGCTCTTGCGAGCTAGGCGGGATTTTTTATTTTATCCTGCCGTATGAAACCATACGGCAACCTACATTTTCTTACATTTTCTTAGCCCTTCTCCCTCACTTACGTTCGGGATCAGGATTTTCAATCCACCTACAATACTGAAAAGACCCCTCTCCCTCTCCGCCAGCTGGCGGATTAGGAGAAAGTCGTATTGCGATGGCATGCTATTGTCAAAGTTCAGTGCCTACGATGAGAACAAAAAACCCGCTTTCGCGGGACTAAGAGAAAACGCGATAGTTTTCTATCTTTTATCCCGTTTGAGCCTTTTTATATTCATCATAAGTACAGGAACAAGTATACTTATATAAAATAGCCTGTCAAATCTAGCGCTAATTTATGGGGAAATCCTGTGGATACCAAAAATCCCTTGAGTTTTCAAGGGATTTTTGGTCTTTAAATTAAAGGAAATTAAAGATACTTATTAGTCTTTATGAGCTAGTTCTTTGCTCATTTTTTCTACTGCTTTACCTGCTACTTCCTGACCACCAAGGCCAAAAGCAAGACCGAAAGCAAGTGAGAGAGCGACTACAAATCCGGTAAACAAGGTATTGATGATCATAGGGGCAATACCAAGTTGGGTCAGAGCGACAAGAATAGCGAAAATCCAGATAGACCATTTGGTAACGCTACCTAAGAATCCTGCAGACTTTACATCCGCACTCCTTGCTGAGGAAACAACGATATTCTTCAAAACATCACCGATGATCCCAGCCGCAAGAAGAATAAGAACAGCGACGACTACCTGAGGAATGTAGTCAAGAATATTGCGTAGGAAATCAGTGACCTGATCAAGACTAAGAACATCGAGAGCGGCGACAAGGAAAACTAGGAAAATAAACCATTTTACTAGGCCCCCAAGGAAGGAACCTGAGTTTAGGCTTATACCTCCACGAGTAAGAAAATCCTCTACGCCCGCCTTACGCAAACCATCATCAAGCTTTAGAGACTTGATAATTTGAGAAACTACCTTTCCTAAAATAGCGGCGATAGCCCAGCCAATAACGGCAATGAGAATCGCAACGACAAGATTAGGAACGAAACCGATTACCCCTACCCATAAGTCCTGAAAAGAATCGGTTAGGACTTGGCTCCATGTTGTTACTGTCATATCTATTATTATTAATTACTTATAATTACACAATAAAATATAGCCCTTTTGAACACTTACGCAATAAAATATGTGGATACCTTATCTGAGAAGAGATAAGCTTAAATATTAAGTTTGTTTACTACTTTTTCATGAGGATAATCCAAAACATCGCGGATAAGCTTGTCGAACATGGCAAAACGATACTTAAAATCATTTGTAGTAAAAAAGGCATAGCGTATTTCTCTACCCATTTCAGATTCGATAATACCAATAACTTTCGATAACGCTCCTTTTTTGAAATTGTCACCGACAATAAAAATATCGACTCGTGATTCAGGATTTTTGATAAAAATACCTGAAATCAAAAGGAGTTGCACTTTCCCCACCTTAGATATTTTAGAAACTATCTGCTTATTACCCAAAAGTTCAGAGGACGAGAAGAAATCGTTTAGCGCTTTGATGTATAGGAACTTCTGATTGAGAGACCAGGTGCTACTACCTTTCTTCAAAATCTTAGATTTTCTAATCAATCCAGACTTTTCTAAATTTCCCATTTCTCTCCTTACTGAGTTTATTGTGGATTTGGATCTATCAGCCACCTCTGCTCCAGAATATGAAGAATTAGGATTAAACAAAAATAACTTGAGCAATTTTACTCTTACCCCACTCCCAAAAATTCTTTCTAACTCTTCTGGCATAGGGGTGCATTCTACACACTTTACCTCCTAAAACAAAATCCCCATCTGGGGATTTTGTTTTTACTTATAAATATCCTTTCTGTTTCCTATTTTGAGAACAAAAATATTACCTTTTATAATATCAAAAATCACCCGATAATCTCCAATTCTAAATCTATAGCTCCCAAACTTTACATCAATCATACGCTCTGCCAATTTCAGAGGATCACTCTGTTCAGAGTAAAATTCAATTTTATTAATAACTCTTTTCTGAATATCCTTCGGAAACTTCTTTAATTCACGGAAAGCTGATTTAGAAAACTCAACTTTCATAAATTATTTGATCTTTAATCTTTTTTTTATTTCTTTCAGAGAAATTACTCCGCCCTCTTTTATTTCCTTTCTAGTTTTTTCTATACTTCTTTCTAAAGTCTTAGAGTGAAGTACGTCCAAATCTTCCCTCATATTTTCATATTCAGACAAAGAAATAATGACTGCCGGCAAATCACCGACTTTCTTTATATTTCTTATGCCTTTTAGACTAGTAGTCAACATGTTTCCCATTGTATCAAATCAAAAACACTTTTACAAAAATTTCCTAAGGAGAAACCTTAGGATTATTAAGTAAAGGCCCCACCGAAGTGGGGCCCGTCGACCATTGGGAGTGGCTGGTCAGGCCGGTGCGGATTTCTGCGTCAGTTCCGAGAGTTGATTGAGAGCGTGTCGCCAGTCCTTGACTTTCTCTTTGCCCTTCATCTTCTCATGATACTGTTCCCAAATCTCATGGGAACCTCCCGCACAAGATGGCAGCTCCTCGCAGACGATCCCTTTCCCGTCCCAGTACATGTCCTTGGCCATCTCACATCCGCCATCGCGTAGGAGCAAGAACTTTGGATCGGAAATCTGGTCATTGCGACCGAACATATCCATAAGCCCCGTCACGAGGTCTGAATGATGATCGGTATCGCTGTAGAGTACTACCGGCGTCTGGAGCTCGATCCCCTTCAGTACGAAGGCGAGACCGAAAGGCAATTGCTTACCGATCGCCTCCAAGTTCTCCGGGTAGTAGAAACCAGCCGATGGAATGATTCGATTCACCTCGACCTTAAAATGCAGGTCGGTAAGAATAGCCGAAATTTCTCCCGGCTGAGCTTGCTCCAAAATCTTGTAAGCCTCGTCATAGTTGACGACCTTGGCTTCCGGAAACTGGGTCTTGGCCGCCATCTGGTGCCGCAAAGTATCTTCGATTATCAGCAACATCTTTCTGCGTATCCTTTCCTCTGAATTTAGAATGCACAACTTAGGACTAATCTCTGTTCTTAATTATACACCCATTCTGGTATAAAGTCAAGGAGAAAAATAGGGATAAATATGGGTACCAAAAAAGCCCTTGAAACAGGGCTTTTTTGGTAGTTAGTTACCTCCTTGGCAGAATTTGCCTGGGGAGGAAAATCCTTGTCCTCGTCTGCTGACTCAGACACCTTCGTCCTCATCAAACTACGGCCTTCGGTAAAGTTACTTTCAGCAAGCTTCGCTTACTTCAAATTTACTTTACCTCCAGCCGTCTCTACCGCTTTCTTGAGGGCTTCGGCTTCCTCCTTTTTCATACCTTCGACAAGTACTATTGGAGCGCCATCAACCTTATCCTTCGCATCCTTCAGGCCGAGAGCAAGAAGCTCCTTCACTACTTTGATAACAGCAATCTTTTGTGCACCACCATCGGCAAGCTCGACAGTGAAAGTCGATTTCTCTTCAGCGGCAGGACCAGCGGCGGCAGGACCAGCGGCGGCAACAGCAGTCGCACTAACACCAAACTTAGCTTCAAAAACTTTCACAAGTTCGTTCAAATCAAGAACAGACATCTTTTCCACTTCTTCTACAATTTTTTTGAATTTTTCCGGCACTACTACTTCTGTTTTTATCTCTGTTGTTTCTTCTGACATAATTTTAAGATTAATTTTTCTTTTAATTCTTCTTCTCTGCTATCTGACCCAATGCTATTGCAAATCTCTGTATCGGTGAATTTACAATATTTACAAACATCCCTCTCAGGGCATCAAGAGGAGGAATGGAAGCGATGCCTAGCATCTCGATAGCCGACATATATTTCTTCTCAAAGACTCCTCCAAGAATAGATATTTTACCGTCGAATTTCTTTTGGAATTCATAAACGCCTCTTGCGGGAGCGAGCAGGTCGTCGCTCCAAGCGAGAGCAAGCTCACCCTTGAACTCCGGCCTCTCACCTTCTGGGGCAACTTCATCCAGAGCTATCTTGATCAAAGTTTTCTTAGCGACAGAAAAATTTACATCTTCTTTTCTAAGAGCCTTCCTCATGACACTAGAATCAGCTACAGAAAGACCGTGGAAATTCACGAACACCATAGACTTAGCGTCACCCATCGCTTTCTTAAGATCAGAAACTATCTCCTTCTTTTTTTCTTTATTTATTGGCACGATTTTTAGTTTACAACCCGCCAGAATGACTTCGTCGGGCTGGTTTTTAATTTTTAATTTTCAAACAGAAAGTCTGAAAATTCTTAGAACCGACCAAGCTCGAGAAAAGCAAAAATAGTTTTGCTACTGCACCGGAAATTTTACAGCCCTTCGCTTACGCTCAGGATAAACCAGTGGTCTTCGAAGCTTTAGTCAGAGAATATACTTTTTATAAAATTTGTCAATCCTTTGCCAGATTCCCTTTCATCGGATTCAGATTCATAAAGGACCGTAGCGGCGGCTTCAGCCTGAGGAATTTCTTCTGCAATATCGGTCACAGTAATAGGAGTAGGTAACGATAGAGCTAAAAGTTTATCTCTCAAAGAAATAGCCTGATTGCGGATTAATCCAAGTTCTAGTAGGAAATCGTTACCCTTATCCCTATCAACCTGCGCAGAGAGGCCCGGCTCACTAGTCAATACTCTATTGAAAGAATCCCGGAGGGCAGTACCCTCACTCTCGGCCCATTTCATACCCAATAAAGAATTTTCAAAACGGACTGAGGAATGAGGCAAAATAATCGTATCAGGCTGGAAAATGAACCCCCTGCCATCGCTCTCTAGCCTCCAGTTAAACAAATTGATTTCAGTATTGCCTTCATTAGAAACTTCTACATAACCTTCTTTGGCTGAGACTGACATCCTAGGAGAAACTACTTTCACTTTCAATCTGCTAGTAGAAAAATTACTTCCTGAATTAACATTTAGGACAACTGCATAATCCCCTGGATGGATATATGTATGGTAGACCATAGCCCCACGACCGACATTACCATCGCCAAACGACCAGTCGAATTCGAGAGAAGAGTTTGAGTTAACATTTTTCTTCACGTAAGCCTGAAACATGAGAGGACTACCTGGAGCAGTGACTCTGTCACGCCCAGCTAGAACTTCGAGAGATGAAGCCTGTGAACCATATTGAGGAGAAGAAGGTCCTCCAGTAGAGGACAGACTTGAACCATCCTCTTCAGAATCTTCACCTAAAACCTCACCAGAGGAATTTGAGTTGTTTTGGTTTTGAGTTTGATTTTGATTCGCAGAAGGAGTAGAGGCACCAGAGGAAACTGTTATTTTTTGACTAGTGTTCCACTCTCTCTGCGAATCCCTACCGACAGCTTTGACCGATAAAGTATGAGTGCCTATGTTAGAGTCCTTATAATAAAAAGTCCTGTTAGCAGTATTTTTACTCATGGTTTTGCTCACAGGATTGCCTGCAGAATTTAAAAATTCTCCAGTACTTGATGTGGAAAGAAATTCCAGATCAATAGTTTCTGGAGTTTGCAAAGAAGCACCTGAAGAGTCCTGGCTTTGGATGGTTATGGCTTCTGAAATTTCATTCGGCTTAACAGAAACTTCTTCTGTAATAAAAGATATTTTTGAAACTTCGGCGGCATAGACGGAAACAGCAAGCAAAAGAAGAAGACTAAGAGAAACAATGGAGAGAAAACCTAAAGTAAACTTGAAGAAAGTTTTATTAAAGAATCTCATACGTAAATTATATACAAAGTTAAAAATAGACACAAAGCAAAACCCCACCTTACGGTGGGGTTTTGCCCTAGCAGAAGCTAGGAGAAAGCGAAGTAAGAGACCCGATTAAGGGAAGCTTACATCAGAAGTTCTCCAGTCAACTTCACCAGACATCCAAGTCGAGTTAGTGCTTACGCCATCAGCTGGGTTGATCCAGTTGATACGAGCAATATCAATCGAGTAGAGTCCGCTAGTAAGGATACCTCCAAGAAGTGTTCTGCCTTGGAACTGGAAGGATAGAGGTACTGTAACTTCTGCACCTTCAGCGAGTGAACAGCTGTTGGTAAATCCAGAAGTAGAACAGGTCGTAGGGATAGTGATAGAAGTAGATGTAGAGTTACTACCTACGTCTGTCACAACCGCACCGTTCCTGTAAATACCGAATCCAGTAGTACTAGACACGAATGGACTAGTAGTAGATTGGTTGGTACCGAATTCAATCGCACCTCCGACAGCTTTAACTTTTACGTTAAATGTAGCTGTGAGAGTAGAGGTTGAAACGTTTGTGGTAGCTCCGTTAGCTTGAGGCGCACCTTGAGCTACGATACTCTTCGAGACCAATGTGATCTCAGGACCAACATCTCTTACACCGATCGAATAACCAGTAGCTGTACCACTCTTTGTAGAGACTGAGTCTCCTACAGAGTTTTCAGCTGTAATTCCAGTTGAAGATGCTGATGCTACGAAGCTTGCGCGAGCAGCAGTAGCACTTCGGATATCAGCCTTAACTGTGAAAGTCTTGGTTGTATCCTTTGGAACTACGTAATCGAAATCGCCGAATACTGCAGTGTTTGCAGAAAGAGTAGCATTATCAAGCTCTGTAGAACCTTCGAAAAGGTAAACAGTAGAAGATGCACTCGCAGCTGCAGCACCAGTAACAGTCTTAGCGATAGCGATGTTTATATCAGTCAATGTAACAGCATCCTTCTCAGCCTTCACATCGAAGGTAAGGAGAGTGAGCTTATCACACTCGTTTTCAGTAGCAGCACCGGCACAGATAACATCCTGCACTCTAGGTGAAGATGTATTCAATGTAACGATGATAGATGCAGAGTCAACTAGAGTAGCAGCAATAGTAGTAGTCCTAGCTATACCGTTATCAGTAGTACCTCCAGCATATTGATCGATACCAGCACCATCAACGCCTCTTATACCGTTTGCAGCAAGACCGAGTTGATAAACTTCGTTGCTGTAATCAGCAGAGTCAATCGATGAGTGAAGATCAGCCTTTATGACCAAAGTCTTTGAGCTGTTCTTAGGAATCACAAGATTGAAACCAGCGATAGTGATGTAGTAGTTGCTACCGTCCTTAACAACTGTTCCAGAGTTAAGGTCAACAGAAGCGAGTACATTTGTACCATCAGTTACATACAATTTCTTGTATATCTTGTTGTAGAACATGGTGTCAGTACCGTTGGTTGTTTCATCCATTCTTAACTTGATTCTTTGAACAGCAACGTCTGAATTCTTAGCCTCTACCTTGATACCCAAGATAGGAGCCATGCTATCACCCTCGTAAGCAGTCGAAGCTAGACCAGCGCTGTTTGAAGAAGCACTGATTGTTCCTTCTACTCCAGGAGTAGATATCCCTGTTCCAGTACCAGTTCCGGTACCAGTACCAGTACCTGTTCCAGTACCAGCCATACCGTTTACTTTAGCCCTAGTGATAGGACCAAAATATCCAGCTGCTGGAGAAATTCCGTTTTCAGCTTGGAACTTAGCAACAGCTGACTGTGTAAGAGCACCGAAGTAACCCATAGCTACACCAGCAGGCATAGACAAGTAACCTTTAGCTACAAGCCAAGTCTGAAGAGCAGTTACATCAGCTCCTTTTGAACCGATAGTAAGATCGCTAGTAAATGATGCTCCTCCCATAGATCCACCTTGAGCGGAAATCTGTACCTGAAGAGCATTTATTTGTGCAAGAAGGCTGTTTACTAAAGCTTGAAGTTCAGCTACAGACTGTGCTCCTGCTGGAACAGCAAAAGACAAAGCCATAGCGATACCTACAAACCCAGCGACAACTCTTGCGGTTTTTGATTTTGATATCATTCTAATTTTTGAATTTTTTAAATCACCTTTTTATTTTAATAAGTTTGGTGAGATAAAAAAATTTAATCTACATTTTATAATTCTGCATTTTATAATTCGGTTTCCTGACTTTAATTAAAAATTAAAAGCCAAGAAAGCCGTTTCGACTGTAAAATAATACCTTATTGATACAAGTTATCGCAAAAACCATTGTGGATAACGGCTACGAAACTTCAAGTACCAATAAAGGTAATTGCTACTATCATTGCATTTTTGAGGCAAATAGTCAATTTAAAGGTTAGGAGTTCACTACTTATGCAATAGAATACTTACTCCACCTTCTTTCGCCTGTCCTTTTCAAAACGCCACTTTCTATAAGCGAAATCAGATTCCTCTGTATTGTTTTTTCACTACAACCTCTGATATTCTTAGCTATGTCCTTTATACTGATCTCACCTCTTTCTCTAACTGTATCAATGATGGCTTTTTCCCTAGCTTCGCTTCTAGTATTTTTGTCTTTTATTATTACTGACTTTTCTATTGGAACATTCAAGGCATATTTTTGATTTACTTGATTTAGAGTATTTACTTCTTTATTTTCAAAGAAATTATTACCTATTCTAGTATTGAGATCATTATCTTTAACCGACTGGTTTACAGTCTTAATCAGGGAGTCAAATTCAGTTTTTAAGACTGAAGCGTTCATCTCTGAGACAAAACCTGATACTGAAGAGATGTTTATCAAAGAAGAAAGTTGCAGCAATATTGTCTCAATAACAGAAAGAACCTTAGATTTTTCATAAGAAAAATTGTCCTTTAAAGAGGCAGTGCTGGATACTAATTCTAAGGCTAAATCTTCAATTTTAGGCTTTAACTTATTTGAATCTGGTATAAATTTGAGTACAAGAAAAATAGCCGTTACTAGTTTTTCCGATCTGTTGTGTATGTAAAGCTCATTAATAAAAGACATCGTATTTTATATTTATTGTAAACTGTCTTTTATATTGTATCATATTGTCTTTTAAAAATCAAGTGTCCCTAAAAACCCTCATAAAGGACAATAATACAGGTCGGCCCTTAGTGCAAGCAGTTTGTGAACACTCCTGTGATATTATATTCATCTATGGGTAGAAATAAGAAAGAAAAGGTTGAAGATGGAATTGTTTCTAAGGTCAACCTACGAGAAGAAACTACCGGTTGGATGATAGCCATATGTTTCTTTACCCTAACCTTATTCTTTATACTGGCCTCCATTCATAAAGCTGGATTCGTTGGCGACAGAGTCTTTTCCTTATTCGACTACCTATTCGGAGTAGGTTATTTCCTTTTGCCAATTTTGTTCTTGATCCAAGGAGGAGCTTATGCCAAAGCTAGAGTAAAACCCATAGGCAAGACTCAGATAATAGCCGCGGTAGTTTTCTTTATTTCATCGCTCTCTCTTATAAATTTAGGCCTTTCAGGAAAAGGAGGGGTCGTAGGTAACTTATTTTCTACCCCACTCTTAAAACTTTTTGACATATATGCCACATCTATAATACTCGTAGCCATATCGGTAGCTTCGCTTATAGCCATGCTCGATTTTGCATTTAGCCTATCAGAAATATTTTCATTCTTATTTAAGAAAAAGAATGCTGAAGAGGGGGCATCTAAAGATAAAGACGAACCACTTAAATTATCGAAAGAATCACTTGCCGCCATACGACCTGACGATAAGGCCCAATCAGACATGAAGCTAGAAAAACCACTCCAACCTATGAAGACAGTGGGAGACAAAGAATTTGGTGAGCTTGGACTGAACTCTAAGACATATTCAAAGGGAGCTTTCAGTCCTCCACCTCTTTCACTCCTAGAAAAAGACAGGGGCAAACCAGGAGTCGGGGACATCAAAGCCAATGCCAACATCATAAAGAGGACTCTACAGAACTTCGGTATCGTAGTTGAGATGGACGAAATATCGATCGGTCCATCAGTCACTCGTTATACCTTGAAACCGGCTGAGGGAGTGAAGCTCTCAAAAATACTTGGGCTGCAAAATAATTTAGAGCTTGCTCTAGCTGCTCACCCAGTCAGGATAGAGGCCCCGATACCAGGTAAGTCACTTGTCGGTATAGAAATACCAAACAGCGCAAAAACGACAGTAGGCCTAGGTTCACTACTTTCGGAACCAACTTATCAGGACTCGGAAAAACCTTTACTCATCGCTCTAGGTAAAAGCATTTCCGGCCTCGGTTATTTCGATAATACAGCCAAAATGCCCCACCTCCTTATCGCAGGAGCAACTGGTTCTGGAAAATCGGTCACCATACACGTACTCATCAATTCACTCTTGTTTAGAAACACTCCAGACAATTTGAAATTTATAATGATCGATCCTAAAAGAGTGGAGCTCACTCTGTATAACAAAATCCCCCACCTTCTTACACCGGTAATAACTGACGCAAAGAAAGCTATCATGGCTCTGAAATGGGCAGCCAAAGAAATGGATCGACGTTATGACATATTAGAGAAAAGTAAGGTGCGCGACATCGCTTCATACCATAAAAATATAGAAGGAGGAGAAACTATGCCTTATATTGTGGTAATAATCGACGAGCTTGCTGATATCATGCAGGCTTACCCGAGAGAACTGGAATCGGCTATCGTACGCCTGGCTCAGATGAGTAGGGCCGTCGGCATCCACCTCATACTTTCGACTCAGAGACCGAGCGTCAACGTAATCACCGGATTGATCAAAGCCAATATCCCATCCAGAATTGCCTTGCAGGTGGCTTCACAGATAGACTCTCGCACCATCCTCGACGCGGCGGGAGCAGAGAAACTCTTGGGAGCGGGAGATATGCTTTACCTTTCAGGCGAGATGTCGAAACCTATCCGCTTACAGTCGCCTTACATTTCAGAAACGGAAGTAAAAAATGTAGTGGAATACCTAGCAAAACAATATGAAGATGAATTACCGGGAGAGATCGATATGGAAGCGGCCAAAAAAGCTGATGCAGTTTTTTCCTCTACTATAGGTAGTGACGCTGACGGAGATGATGAGGATGATTTATATAGTGAAGCTAAAGAAATAGTGATCCAAGCGGGTAAAGCTTCGACTTCATATCTACAAAGAAAATTACGAGTCGGTTATGCTCGTGCAGCAAGACTAATGGATATACTGGAAGAAAGAGGAGTAATAGGTCCGGGAGAAGGAGCCAAGCCAAGAGATGTACTAATAAAGCCTGAGGGTACCCTGCCAGAAAATACTGAATTCCCTACCGAAGAAACCGCAAATGAAAAACAAAACTAAAATAGGAGTCCTAGTTTTGATCATAATCGGCATTTATGGCCTGTGGAGCGGCAGAAACCTTTTGACAGGACCCACCATCGAAATAATAGAGCCTTCTTCTGGAGCCACACTGAACCAAAACCCAATAAAAGTAGCCGGAATCGTAGATAACGCCTCCTTTATAACCCTGAATGACTACCCTATATTTAGCAACGAAGAGGGTATTTTTTCAGAAGAGATTTTGGCTTATCCGGGATATAATGTACTGGTACTAGAAGTGAAAGATCGGTTTGGAGAAAGTGTATCAAAGAAGATAGAATTTTATTATAATGGGCCTTTTCCTGAGTGGATAGAAAATAACGATAAAGTGAGCACAAGCACAGAAACAGAATTAGAATAATCCTAACAAAAATAATATGTTAAGAAAAAAAGAAACATCAGAAAAGACAGAAAAGAAAGTAGAGAAAACAGACTCTACAAGTTCAAGATCGACAAAAATCGACGATGCCCTGCGTGAAATAAAAAATAAATTTGGAGATGAGGCGATGATGAAACTGGGCGAAGCACCAAAAGTAGATGTAGGAGTAGTGCCTACTGGTTCGATCGGCCTCGACGCCGCCCTCGGTGTAGGAGGTTTACCACGTGGTAGGATAGTTGAAATATTTGGACCTGAATCATCAGGGAAAACTACTCTATCTCTCCATGTAATAGCTGAAGCTCAAAAACAGGGAGGTATCTGCGCCTTCATCGATGCAGAACATGCCCTCGACCCAGAATATGCCAAAAGAATAGGTGTAAAGATAGACGACCTACTTGTATCACAACCTGATACTGGAGAGCAGGCTCTCGAGATAGTCGAGTCCTTGGTGCGTTCAGCAAAAATAGATGTGATCGTGATCGACTCAGTCGCGGCTCTTACTCCAAAAGATGAAATCGAAGGTGAGATGGGCCAGCAACACATGGGAAAGCAGGCTAGGCTGATGTCGCAAGCCTTACGCAAACTGACAGCCATTACTTCGAAATCGAAAACCATTGTTATATTTATAAACCAGATAAGAATGCAAATCGGAGTGATGTTCGGCAACCCAGAGACGACTCCGGGAGGCAAAGCTCTCAAGTTCTATACCTCTGTAAGGTTAGACATAAGAAGGATCGCCCAAATCAAAAAAGGCGAGGAAGTGATGGGAGGTAGGTGCAGAGTAAAGGTGGTGAAAAATAAAGTAGCTGCACCTTTCCGCCAAACCGAGTTCGACTTAATGTATAACGAGGGTATTTCTACCGAAGGAGAAATACTAGCTCTCGGAGAAAAATATGGCCTTATTCAAAAATCGGGTAACTCTTACAAATACGGCGAAACTACCATCGGCCGTGGCTACGACGCCGCCCGCCAACTCCTAAAAGAAGACAAGAAACTTTCTGATGGGATATTAAAAGAGATAAGAGAAAAGTTGAAGGAAGTTTAGATTAGGATATAATTGGCAATCATGAAAAAGAAAGCAGTTAAAACAAAAGAGCCTACCTTGAGAGAAATCCTTGGATCTATCAACGATGTTTCTGATACTGTTGATAGTTTGGCTATTTCTGCCAAAAATGGTTTTGACAATATGGTTTCTAAAACAGAGTTTGGAGATTTCAAAGATGAAATAAACACAACATTATTCAATATTGATAACAAATTAAGAACTGTGGATCAAAGATTGGAAGCTATTGAAAAAATACTTGGGCCGCTTATGAGAGTTTCCTCACTCATGCAAAATGAAATTCGTAATCTTAATTCTAGAGTAGCACGCCTAGAACATAAAGCTGGAATAAAATAAAAGCAGAAAACCGGTGGAGCTGGTTTCCCGCTCTCGCCGGTTTGTTCTTAGCGCCATCTCTGATAAAACACAGAGGGAGGCACTCCTCCAGAAAGAATCATCTGGCGTTCCTGCCTTGACTGCTTAATCCACTGCCTCTGGTCGTGGGTATTGCTTCGTACATTTTCTACCTCCCCGTATATAACATCCTCAGTTACGGAAAAGTAGACCGAAGCTTTCCGAACCGCCTCATTGGCGTCGGCAGTATTGGCAGTAATTGCCGAATACTCACGTTCTGACAAGGACAACTTTCGTCCCCGCCAGAGATCAGAAACCATCTCGAAAATCTCTTCTTGGGTCATAACCACCTCTACTTCAATTATACACCTTTTTGCTATATTAGTCAAGTGTATATTGGCCTTATTTTAGGCTATAGTTTTGAGGTGTTAGAATACAACGAAATTACAGTCGGGAAATTTATTATTTTTAATGGAGAGCCATGGGAGGTTTTGAGTGCCCATGTTTTTAGAAAACAACAGAGGAAGCCTGTGAACGCTACCAAACTACGAAACTTGATTACCGGAAGAATAACAGAGAACTCTTTTCATGTTTCTGAAAAAGCCGAAGAAGCCGAGCTTGAGAGTAAAGATATAAAATTTATTTATGAAGCCAAGGGCGAATACTGGTTCAATGAAGTAAAAGATGCTTCAAAAAGATTCCCTCTAACAAAAGAGCAGGTAGGCGTAGGAGCCAAATTTTTAAAAACAAATGCCGTAGCTAAAGCGCTGATTTTTGAAGAAAAAATCATAGGAATGAAATTACCGATCAAGGTAGAATTGAAAGTAACCGAAGCGCCACCTTCGACTAAGGGCAATACCGCTCAAGGTGGTAACAAAGTAGTAACAGTAGAAGGTGGTGCTTCGGTCAATACTCCCCTATTCGTAAACGAAGGTGACATCATAAGAATCAACACGGAAACTGGAGAGTACGTCGAACGAGTGTAGACGAGTGAGATCCTGAGGCCAGCAGGCCGAAGGGCGGACGAGTATGATCAAAACTTAACCTTCCCTTTCAAATTTTTCCTTTCGACAATAGCAACGGAACCAACTGCAATAAGCAAGCCGAGGAGGAGGCCAATGTCGTTATGAGCATCGGCTATAATGCGCTGAACAGATATAACAAAGAGGATAAGAGCACTGAAGACAAAAAACGGTAAGTGCCACTCTTCATTCTGATCGACAAAAAACCAAATAATGTATAGGGCAAGACAAGCAGTGGCGATATGTAGGGAAGCATCGAAAAGTATTCCCTTGCCCCAAATAATCATGGGTAAGAATTTCAAAATCAAAATGCCTAGAGCAACAAAAAGAGCGGCTAAGATTATCTTCTTAAGCTGAAGCTTTTCTCTCATTCATTAATGATAACACCCTTCTTATCTACTGATATATGGAAGCAAGCCCATGAATCTAGCTCTTTTTATAGATTCGGATAGAAGTCTTTGATATTTGGCTGACGTACCAGTCCTCTTACTAGAGAGTATCCTGCCATGAGGGTTGAGAAACTTTTTCAAGAGTTCCGTATCTTTATAATCTATGTATTTGATGCCATTCTGCTTGAAGTAACAGTTATTTGATTTCATATTGAATGATGGAAAGATTTAAAGATGGAAAGATTAATTTTTTCTTTTTTCCATCTTTGCTTCTTTTAATTAGTTTCTAAAACGGGATATCCTCAGCATTTACTTCTTCCTCTGGATAATCGATCACTGAACTATTGTTTTTATCCTCTTCTTTTTTAGCAGGAACTGCTGAAGCTGACTTATCGTAAGTCGAAGCTCCTCCACCCATAGACTTAGGCCCGAACTGGAAATTATCAAGCACGATTTCAGTCCTGTACTTTTTGGTACCATCCTGGGCATCCCAACTTCGAGTTTGGATCCTGCCTTCGAGGAAGATGGGCTGACCCTTACGAAGATATTGAGCGATCAGTTCTGCCTGCTTGCCGAAAGCGACAACATTGTGGAACTCAGCTGATTCCTGCTTAGCTCCGTTCTTATCCTTCCAAACTCTGTTTGTGGCCACCCCTATCTCCGTAACTTGAGAACCGGATGGAAGGGAGCGCAACTCTGGATCGCGAGTGAGGTTGCCATAGAGGATTGCTTTGTTGATGTACATGATTTAAGTTTTAAAGTTATAAAGTCAAATGTTTATAAAGTATAATTTTCAATCATTTAACTTACAACAAGAGCGTCGATACTTTTATCAATTTCCTCTTCGGAAATTTCTTTCTTCTCGACTTCGATTGGAGCGCTCAACACTTCTTCCTTAATTTCTGGAACTTCTCTCCTTGCTAAAGGAGCCTTAGGATATGGCATGGTATTTTCTCTAACCGTTTTCACTAGAAGATAACGAAGAATTTCTGGAAGAGATTCAATAAGAGATTTGATCTCTTGTAAGAGATTTGTATCCAACTCAAACTTCACCCACCCAAAATAAGATTTGGAAAACGTGTGGTTCTTGGAATCTATCTTTTTAACCATCTCATAGGAGAGAGTCATGGGCTCTACCTCCCCTTGGGAAATTACTTCCCCTCCCCTTTCAGTTATGGCAGACTTTATTTTTGTAGCTACCTCGACTGCTCCTACCTCCTCTGCAGTCGGTAAACAATGAAAACTCACTTCATAAACTTCCCTCTTCGCTTCTGTATCTTTCATATATTAATTTCGGGGGACCCCTCAACACTTTCTGCAAAAATGATAAGAGGGAGAAATGGTTGTTATTATAAAATTGCCACTTCGATCCCGAGAAGCCACATTAACACTTATTTGGCATATTTACAATATGATACAGCGAGGAAGTCGCACTTCAATCTGTCTGATATAATATGTAACCTACATATATATGGATATATCCCTTTTACTTCCCAGAGAACAATACCGCGAGGTCCATAAAAAACATGGCCGGGCACCATTTATGTTTGAGATCGAGAATTATAAACAATTACTTTTTTATTTTGGAGCGAATCATTCAAGAGATCCAAATGACTCTCAATATTCAGTACTTCGTAAATATTGGAATAAGTTTTTAAAATCCACGGAAGACCGAGACAGAATTGTATTAGTAGAGGGTGGTTTGCGACGACCTGCGAATAACGAGGAAAAAGCGATTAAGGAAGATTCGGAAGCAGGACTGGTCACCTTCTTTGCTCACCAGGCCAATATACCAGTAGACTGTCCTGATATTATAGATAATGATTTAGTTAAACTTCTTCCTAATAATTCAAAAGAGGTTGTTCTGTTATATTATTTTTTAAGTTTTGCGAATCAATGGAGAGGACAATCTGACCCAAAGCCTGATTTTGAAAAATATACTTCTTCTTGGCTCGAAACTCAAAATAAAAGAAAAATTTGGGAAGGTATGGACACTTCTTTTGAAAGAATGAAACAATTATATAAAGAAAATATTGGAAAAGAATTTGACCAAAACGACAATTTTAATGATTTAGTAAATCCAAATAGAACCGAAACTGCTGTAAATAAGATTGCACGAGCTCAAAGTGATTTGAGAGATGCAAATGTCGCTTCAGAAATCGAAAGATATTGGAATGAGGGTAAAAGTATCTTCGTGGCTTTTGGTAGTGGTCACCTTATTATTCAAGAGCCAGCCCTAAAAAAAGTTCTCAAATAAAAACAGCGTACGCCAAATCCTATTGACTACAGTTTACCCCGCCAGCTACTTCACATACATATGTACCCGCAGGGGTCTTTGCTCCTGAAGGATAAACAAGACCGAAACCGGAAGGATAGTCGAGAAGAGCCCAGACAAAGTAATTAGGAACTCCTTTTGCTTGAATAGTTTCGGTAGCAACCTTCAGATAACCTTTATTTTGTTCGGCCGTTCCACGCGCAAATCCATATTCACCAATTATAATTTTACTTAGAGGTCTACCGGAAACACTAATAATAGTGTCGATATCAGTAGAAAGAGTATTGCCACCATTACCAGAAATGATCGGGTCAAGTGATTCGTAAGAAGAGTAAGAAACATAATCAGTATTCACTTGTGGTACGACATCGTAGAGAATGCTCGGCAAACCTTTATTTTTTAAAAGATTGACTTGATTGAATTCGACAGCGCTAAAAACATTACTCGCTCCCGCAAGCCTGATGCCATCGGCGTAAGCGTTTACCCACCTTCTGAAAGCTTCTATATTATTTGCATGATTGGGACATTTTTCAGCAGTAGTGTCGTAAGAAGAACCACAGTAGACAGTATTATCGCCCTCCCAGTTTGAAATGATAAATGTTTTTCCAGAAAAACCCTTCAGGTAGTTGGCCAAATCTCTGTACTCATTCTTTATTTTTTCAATATTACTACTTGCCGACATAAAAGCTGGATCTAGCAGATTTGGGATATATTCGTGCGGTAAAGAAACTCCATCGTAAGCAGTGATCATGATCGTCTTAAACTGGGGATCGGATATGATGGAAGTAAAATCATCTCTTTTGGCTAGGTTGACTAAAGAGAAATTACTAACCATAACCCCTCCACTATAATCTTTGTCCGACTTAACACTTAACGCAAAACGTATTTTATCCACTCCAAGATTTTTAACTAAATTTGCTCCAGCTTGGATGATATTTGAACCAGGACTATCGAGAGTACCTCCCCAGAAATAAATTCCAATATTGCTATTCGTAACAGAACTCGCTCCAGGAGGTGGAACATCTTTAGGAAGAGGAGGTGGAGGAAGAGTAGAATCAGCCACAGGTGGAGATGCGGAGAAAATATTTAAGAAACTTTCTGCACTCCAGCCATCGACACCATTATCATAATTTATATTCCACCAATAATAGCCGCCGACAAATAACCCACCTCCTATCACCGTGCCTGTCGAACCTGTATTTTGTAATCCAAGTAAAGTCCCATTTACAGAAGCGCTACCTCTTACATTTAAATTGGAATTTGTTTGAACTTTTTGACCAGACGTAAATTTGGTTGAAAGAGGCTCAGCATCTATCGATGGTCCTGCATTAGGAAGACTGACTAAAGGAGGTGTGACAAAACTAGAAGGTGGCGCTTGGACTACAGGAACATCAGATACTGCGCCGGCACAGAGAGTAGCTCCTCCCGAACTTTCTATAACCCCCCCACCCCAAACATAATTACCATCAACAGTTTTCCACCACTTGTTTGAACCATCAACTGTTTCTCCTAAAACGTAACAGGAAAGCACATAGGTAGTGTTACTCGATAACTGCCTTACGACAGGAGCAGTCGTATTCGAGGCAGATCGCACGTTGAGCTTATTTACATTTATAGTAACGCTAGTACCCTGAGATTGATTAGCTGGAGTTCTGTTCGGATTTAGAATCCGATCAAGGGTAGTATTTACTATGCCCAAGGCCCCACTCACATAAGAGCTTGGGCCACCCGCTCCAGAAACAGGAGGCAGAGTTTGGGTAGATGGAGGAGAAACCTGATTACTGCTAGGTGGCGGCACCTGATTACCACTACCGACACCAGAACTACTCGATGGGGCACCCGCAGGATCAGTCGCAGATTGGCAAGAAGTGCGATAAGAAGTACCGAGGTAAGAAGGATCAAAAACCTTGTTTGCGACAACATCAGGAATAGTTAAACCACATTGTCTTGCTGTCCATTCCAAGTTACAAGCATGAGCTCCCTCAAAATCATAACGACTACTCGCATCACCGAAATCCAATAGACCCACGCCATTATTGGGCCTAGTTTCAAAAACATTTCTCCCGGCAATAAGAGATCTCACGGCATCACATACCTGAGATCCATCTTCTGCTATTGGCTTGATAGAAGGTTCAGGGCCAGGTCCATTCCAAACGACAGAATTTCCATACTTAAACCAACCATAACCAGCTGGGAAAGCACCATTTGATTGTCTGACATTAAATTGGTCGGGCATCCCCAATTCCTGTCCTGGCAACAAAGGATTAGTCTTCATGTAAGAATGACAAAAAATATCCATAAAATTATATTTCTGATCTTCTCTACACATTGGAGGCAAAGTGTCCCCTGGAAAATAAACTTTTCTACAAGCGACTCCCGTAGTGATGGAAAATAAATCTAAGCCTTCAGGACAACCGACTGCTTCAGCTTTATCGGTTGACGGGACCAGAAAGAGAGTGAGCAAAATAAGAAAGAAAATGCTTTTTTTCATGATATAGACATTCTATCATTTTAAACCAAAAAGCCTTTCTGCATTGTGCACAAGCACTTTTGCCAAATTTTCTAGCTCTTCTCCCCTTATTTCAGCCATCTTTTTTACTACTTCTGCGACATAGCTTGGCTCATTCCTCTTGCCTCTATAAGGAACTGGAGCGACAAAAGGGGCATCGGTTTCAGACATAATCATATCTTGGGGCAAAGATTTTATAACTTCATCGTAATCATGAGTAAATGTAATGACCCCAGTGAAAGAGCAAGAGAAACCCAACTCAACAAATCTTTTGGCTTGATCTACATTCCCTGCAAAAAAATGACAATCTCCCCTAAGCTTTGCTCCCCTATACTCCTCCAGGATTTCAAGCACCTCATCGTACGCCTGCCTACAATGAAGCATCAGTGGCTTGTCGTACTTTAAAGCAAACTCGATTTGTTTTCTGAAAAGTGCTGTTTGTCTTTCTTTTTCTTTTTCCAAATTCTCTGGGGCGACTCTGAAAAAATCGAGGCCACATTCACCGATAGCGACGACTTTGGTCCGCCGGCTGGCGGATTGGATTAATTTTTCGAATTCAAGCTGGACCTCACCCCAACCCTCTCCTTGCGAAGGAGAGGGAGTCGGAATCGGATGCACCCCGATGCAAGCCCAGATATTTTCGTTTTCTTCCGCAATATGAACCGCTCGGCGAGAGCTTTCCAGATCAGTGCCAATGGTGATCGCCCCAATATTTTTTTCTCTCATTCTTTCTAAAACTTTGGGTAATTCCTCTCCGTAATCAGGAGAATCAAGATGGCAGTGTATGTCGATGTAATTTAAATTCATAACAATAGAGTATAGGTAACTACAAAAAATGTAAAAGAACCGCCCCGCCACCCTGTAAAAGATGGCGGGACTGGCCGCTAGGAACTACGTCCAGGACTCGAGCATGAAAAAGGATGTGCCTGCATTCCACACTTCACCGGCTCGAAGGGGGGAAGGCCCAACAAGCCACTTATCCCTTTCTTGGCGTAGACCGAAAATCATAATGCTTCCGTCCTTGCTTCGACCAAGGAAAAGATTGTCGCGCTCCATGAGGAGCGACCGCCTGTTAGCGTGAATCCACTCCATCTGCCTGAATGAAAGGTGGCTGCCTTTCTCGATGGCTAGAGCGGAAAGTTCTTCCGCGGTCACTTCGGGAGAACCGTAAGCGGCAAGGACCAAATCCAGAGAGATACAGCCACCCTTGTTTAGAGTGTAGGCCAGGCATTCCCTGCGAAAAGTGGGGCCCTCTCTTGTAGGAACCACGCGATGAAAATCTGGGTCCCGACGGAAACCCTCGATCCTGCCAAAGCGATGTGAGGACAGACTCGAATCGAGGGCTGGAATGTAAAAGCTGGACTCGAACACTAGGAGCGGCTGAGGAACCGCTAAAGAAGTTGCCACAGAAATACCTTCAATTGTAACCACGGGGGAGGACCTCCAAAACTAGACTAGTGCAAAAGAGCACCTGGGAACAATATGCCACTTTCTATATTTAAAATCAATCCTTAAATATCAGATAAAAAGAAAGTCCCCCCAAGCTCAACCAAGAGCTCAGGGGGAAGCAGTTACTGGATGGCGCTAGCGCTATGGAATCGCTTTGGCCCAAACTTCTATGATCGGATGAGGCCCTCGCGCACAAACCTGAGTGCCATCACCTTTGACAACGCGCACCATCTCCACAGCGCCGGGGACACGAGTGTAGATTTCAGCGTGCTTTGCGACGTGCAGTCGCACCTTGTGGCACGCACCGTCCGTTACCCGCATCGAGACCTTGTGGGCCTCGTCACAAAGCAATGTCTTATCGGGGTTTTCTATCTCCCCGACACAACCGCGAGGCAGGTCGGACGACTGACCATACACCTCCTCGCGATTTTGGTAAAGGTAGAAGCCTCCGGCTCCTGCCATCAAAATCAGAGCAAACACCACTAGTCTCATACAGCCTCCTAGTATACATTGTAGCATATATACCATAGAAAAGCAAGTATTCTAAAAAGACCCTAATATTAGGAGTTACCTAGTTTTTCCTAGGAAAGAGCGGAGTTTCGGGAGCTTTGTTTTCTTTGATTAATTTTTTGAGCAAAACATTGGTCGCTGGCATTATAGGATTTAGCATCCTAGCAATAGTATAAAGATCCTGCACCATTTTAGAGATAAGTTCCCTGCCCTTCACCTCATCCACTTTCACTACTTTAAATGGCTCAGTTTCTTGAATAAATTTATCTAGTTTACCTATTTCATTCCAAACATAATTAGTGGCTCCATTTAAATCAAAATTCTCGTAGAATTTGAAGTATTCGACAAAATCGGACTCCTCCGGAATTTCCGGACATTTATCCAAATATTTTTGAGAAAGAGTAAGAACCCTAGAAGCCAAGTTACCCAAACCATTGGCTAAATTAGCATTATAAGCTTCTTTAAACTTTTCGATGGTCATATCGGAATCCTCAAAATTTGAGAGTTCACGAAGAGAATAATAACGAAGAGCATCAGTGCTGTATTCAGAAACCAGATCAAATGGAGAAATGACATTGCCGAGAGATTTACTCATTTTTTGGCCACCAGAATTTATAAAACCATTGATGACAATGTGATCGGTGTTTTTGAGGCCAACACTCAAAAGCATGGCCTGCCACATGGCGGACTGTTGGCGTAAATTATCTTTACCACAGTATTGAACTGTTTCTCCTTCCTGCCAAAATTTTTGGAATGACCTCACCCCCGACCCCTCTCCTTGTAAAGGAGAGGGGGGCCACCCCAAACAAGAAATGTAATTTACGAGGGCGTCGAACCAAACATACATAACATGATCAGAGTCACCTGGAACTTCCACTCCCCATGGCATTTTTGACTTGAGACGAGAGATAGAAAAATCATGCAGACCCATTTCGACAAACTTTTTTATTTCATTAAAACGAAAATCGGGAATGACTAAGTTCGGATTCTTTTCATATAACTCTAAAAGAGGCTTCTGATAGTTTGAAAATTTAAAGAAATAATTTTCCTCTTCACGGATTTCTAGTTCCAAGTGTGGGTGGACTAAACACTTATCCCCTTCATCCAAATCAGAATCTTGCTTCTCAAGCTCACAACCAACACAGTATTTTATTTTATATTCTTTTTTATAAATATCACCTTTATCAGCACATACTTTCCAAAAATATTGAGCAGCTTTTTTGTGAGCTTCACTCGTGGTACGAGTAAAGTGTACTTCTTCGGAAATATCGAGAACTCGAAGCAAGTCGATAAATTTTTGAGCATATTCGTCGACATATTCTTGAGGATTTTTGTTTTGTTTCCCAGCTTCAGTCCAAACTTTCTGACCATGTTCATCGGTACCTGTGTTAAAAAATATTTCCTGTCCTACAAGCTTCCTGTATCTAGCAACGGCATCAGCTCGAATAATTTCAGCGGCAAAACCAACATGCGGATCAGCATTTACATAAGGCAGAGTAGTAGTGATGTAAAATGGTTTAGGCACTTTTACTTTTTTCGACATCAGAAAGGAATTCCATAAGAGCGGCGGCGATAGGAACTGAAATAATAACACCCATAAAACCGGCCAGCTTGCCACCTATAATAATGGCCAGGATGGAAACAATAGGCGGCACGCCTATGACTTTTTTGACCACCAGAGGATAAATAAGTTGGTTTTCAAACTGTTGGATGATGACATAAAGACCAATGACAAGGAGAGCTGGAGCGATGCCACCGCTCACTATCGATATAGCGACAGCAGGAATGGCAGCAAGAATAGGACCAAATACAGGAATTATTTCAAACAATCCCGCCACGACAGCAAGAAGCAAGGCGTTTTCCACTCGAAGCAAGGTGAGGCCAAGGAAAACTAATACAGCGACAATGACTGCTAGCACCAGCTGACCTTGCATCCATAAACCTATTTTATGCTGAGAGCGGCGCCACAAATCGATGATATAGGCCTCCTGCTTTTTAGGAATGACAATTTTGAGAAAACTAGCGACACCATCTTCCTCAACCGATAAATAAAAGGAAAGAACAATGACCAGAACGAAAGAAAAGATGCCACCAAAAATAGCGCTGGCGGTAGAGAAGAAGCCACCAGAAAATTTATTGATAACGGTATCGAGCTGACTGACGATATCAACCAGAGAAAAACTTTTAGTAATTTCTTGGAGAGGACTGTCAGCAAGAAAACCAGAAGATTCAAGTGGATTCCACACTTTAAGATCGCCCAAGTAGCCAGGTAAACTAGAGAGAAAACCTAAGGTTTCGCTTAGAATCGGTAAGAAAAGGAAGTAAAAAACGCCAGCAAGCAAAGCGATAAGGAGGAGATACATCAAGATGACAGAGAGAAGCCTCGGCACATTACGCCGTGACAAGAAGCGAGTACCCGGCTCGATAGCCGAAGCGACCACGATAGAGAGAATAACCACAAGCACAATGTCACGTAAGTAGAAGAGAGCTCCAAAGAAAAGAAGTACCAGCACAGCCCTAAACATGGTGCTCGTAGCAATGTTCGTCATTTTGGGAGAAGAAACAGCCATGAATAGATTATATCACAATGTCAGTATTTTAATAAAATTTTCTAAATCCTTTTCTCCATAATTACCGACTACCGCCATGTTGAGGCCCTCGTTCCTCATGATATCCCTAGCTACTTTTTGCAAATCTTGCGCCGTTATTTTTTCCACTTCCTCCTCGATATCCTTCGGAGTTTTTATCTCTTTTTTAAATAACTCTTGAAAACCATAAAACTCTGCTAAAGAATCGGAGGACTCGAGGCCAAGATACAAATGGCCCAGCATATAATCCTTGGCCTTGCGCAATTCCTCCTCTCCCACCTCCTCATCCCTAATCTTTTTCATTTCCTTCAGGATTTCCTTCACCGCTTCTTCGATACGCTTTTTATCTACTCCAGCAGAGATAGCAAAAAATCCATGATCGGTCAGTTTACGAGCACCCGCTCCGATGTAGTAGCAAATGCCAAGTTCTTCCCGCATTTTTTGAAAAAGCCTAGAGCTCATACCTTGGCCGAGAACGACCCCGAGCAGATTTAAAGTTCGGGAACGAGGATTGTACATATCGAAAGCCCTTACACCAATAATAATATGTGACTGATCCGTCTCTTTGAATTTTAGTTTCACTCTTGGCTCTGCTTGTTTTTCGATTACCTTTTCTTTTTCTATCTTTTCGCCTATTTTTATATTCTCAAAAGCCTTTGTCACTTTTTCAAAAGCAGTTGCTGGAGAAATATCGCCTGCGACTACCACAGTAGTAGCAGAAGCGACATAATGTTTTTGCATATAATCTGAAATATTTTCACGGGTGAAAGATTTTACGTTTTCTTCAGTACCCAATATTTCTCGACCAGCTGGAGTATCACCGTACAAGAGTTCTTGAAAAATTTCGCCGACAATTTCCTGAGGTAAATCTTTATACATATTCATTTCCTCGATCACTACCCCTTTTTCTTTTTCGATTTCAGCTCCTGGTAGAGAGGAGTTTTGATAGATGTCGGAAATAACATCGAGCATTTGATCAAAATGTTTTGGGTGCGACTTGGCATAGTAGTAGGTCGATTCTTGACTAGTAGAGGCATTGTTTTCCGCTCCTAAGCCATCGAATTCCTTGGTGATAGCAAGAGTAGTCGGCCTATTTTTAGTGCCTTTGAAAAACATATGCTCTAGGAAATGGGAGATGCCATTCTCCTTCCTACTTTCATACTTTGAACCAGCCTCAACCATAGCGGCGACAGTGAGCGAAGGCGCACCCGGCACTGGTACCACGACGATCCTCATACCATTTTCTAAAACTTTCTTTTGATAATTCATAAACAATACTCTACCTCACCCAACCCTCTCCTTGCAAAGGAGAGGGTTAAAACCCAAAACCAAAAAGGACCTACCGACACACAGGGTGCATCAGTAAGCCCTCAAGTTGTGGGGTGTTCCCCCAAGAGCTGTTCCAGTCGCTCGAGCTTCTCTTTGAACTTTGGATTCTTGCTTTGCTCGATGTCAGCTTGCATGGCAGCTATCTGGGCCTGCTGTCTAGAGATGAGACAGATGGCGCAGATCTGTTTGAAATCAATACCCTTACGTCGCATGGCAAGGACGAGGGCTTGCTTACCAGGAGAGGTAGATGGGGCTTCAAAGAACTCCTGCAACGTCATGGAAAAAATCTTGCAGACGTTCTTTGCGAAAATGTTGCTAGGTTTATCGTTATCGCTCAGCACCACAGGTGCTTTTTCTGCCTCATGATCTGGCAAACCAGCGCACCACGTGTGCAACGCAAATTCATGTTGAATTCTGCGAGAATGGACGAAGCCCTGAGACCGGATGTACTGTTCGTACTGCAGGTACTTTTCTTCCGTTTGGGCTAACACGGGAAGATAAGTAAGGACCTGAGAAATGTCGGCCGGGTCAATGAACTCCTTCAGCATGGAAGCGTCTTCATCCCCCTTCATAGAACAGAGGGAGTAGAGTTGGTAAAGATTCAGCCAAACAGTGGAAGGGTGCCGAAGCTCCCTGTCACTGAATAGATAGAAAACTGGTACGACAATGAGTGTTACTCCCGTGGGATACGGAAGTAGGATTTTACTTTTCTTCATGCTTCCGCTCCTTGGTTTTATTTTACAGCTTGGAACAATCTGTGCGTGAAGCTAACATTAAAATTGTTACGTGTCAACCATGCCTGCAACATAAAGCCCGTCTCGCAACGGGCTTTATGTTGCGGACGGGCGTGGGGACGAACTACTTGCCTCAACCGAGCTTACTGCCGATGAGATCTTTGGTTCTCTTAGCGGCAAGAAGATCAGCTTCTGTGGCGTTGAGCTTGGACTGCAGGGCGACGATGTCCCCCTGGAGCCGGGCGATCAGAGTGTCGATAGATTCCTCCGACCCACCTTTTTTCCCAGCTTTGCCAGAAGCACGGCCCCTTCCCCCCGGAACTTTGGGAGATTCGGGTGGTGGAGGCGGAGGCGAGTCTTTGGACTTGGAGGAGAATTTGAATCCCTCCTTCTTGAGCAGTGACTTGGCCGAAGCCATGCTCGGCTTGCTTGTATTGCGGCCGAGCTTCGTGCTCTTTTCCAGGAGCAGATTAACGTCACCCCCATCACACTCGGCTGAATACTTCCTGATGAAATCTTTGACGCTTAGGCCAGCGTCGGGATGTGTCGGCATCGGATTCTCTCCTTCTGGATCAGGGATCCCCTGATCATCATCTTCTTCTTCGAAGTCTGGATCTTCTTCCGGGGAATCACTCCCTGGTTGTGGAACCGGTAGCGGCTCCGGTTTCGGTTTCGACGCTTCGGGTTTTACCCCTCCCGCGCCGAGTGGTGGTGATTCAAGAGATTCGCCTATGACCCCCGACGACGCCGCATAAAGCAGAGCCGTAGGAACGTCGCAGTCAATTTTATTCGCTAACTCTCTTGCAAGGGCAGAAGCGGCACTGGCAGAGATCATCCCACCAGTAAATCCCTCTGCCTTCCTTTTCCACCAAGCCTCTGCGGTAGTAGCCAAAAAATCTTGCGCCACAAGGCCTCCTTCAATTTACAAACCCAGCAGAAGTATAAATTTATTTAAAATAAAGTCAATCAAAACACACTAACTGCATTCATAAATCAAAAGGGCATTCGCACACAAACATGCAAATGCCCCCTCACGATCTAGACATATCGGCACCAATAGGCCTTGCTATGGACTGGAGCTTTTCCCTGAAATTCGGATTCTTTTCCTGCTCCATGTCGGCCATCATGAATGCTGCTTGTGCTTGTTCCTTGGAAATCATGCAGACTGCGCAGATCTCATTGAAATCGACGCCCCTCTGCCTCATAGCAAAAACTGCTGCTTGTTTGGCGGGGGATGATGCATAAAGCGTGACGAATTCTTGAAGGGTGAAATTAAAAGTGAGGCGGGTACGCCTAACGATCAACTTCAGCACTAGATCAAGAGTCTTGAAAAACACTTTTGGTTTAGGAGTTTGAAAACCGTAACCTAAAAGTATTTCCATAAGCGCAGATCGTCTAGCAAGCTCCTCCTCGAATTCGATTCGAACATACCCACAAGAGGGACCGTGTTTAAACCAAACACTTTCGATCGACTGGCGTGCCATCTCACGGGTGAAATTCAAGAGGTCGCCTATTTCTTCTAGGATCTTGTGCTCGAGCGAGCCATCGTTCATGCCGTATCGCAAGCAAAAGGCTATGAAAACCTTTTTACTCACGATTTTCCTCAAGCTAGAGAGGAAGTTCGAATGGTCACAAACGAGATTCCTCAACTCCTTCGCGGCTTGAGAAACAAGCACGGCATCGGGTTTGTCGTCCTTGACAAGATCACCCAAATTAGAATCCTCAAAAGAGACTCCTTTCGAATAACCTACTGGATGTTCGAGAGAGTAAACATCACATCTCTTCATGATATCCAAAGCCCTGAGAATTTCTTGTCTGGACTTTCCCGTTTCAGCCATGATAGCTTCTGGGGAAACAAGGAGTTGGTCAATGGATTCACCGGCAGCAATTTTACGGATTGCCTTGCGGACATTACTCAAGACTCCATTCATGTGTACGGGAACTCGAATGGTCCGCGACTTGTCGGCAATGGCCCTCGTGATTTGCTGACGGATCCACCACATGGCGCAGGTCGAGAACTTAAACCCTTTACGATAGTCGAACTTCTTTGCACCTTTCATCAGGCCGACATTGCCTTCCTGAATCAAGTCCAGAAAATCCATACCGCTCCATCTTGTATATTTCTTAGCAACTGCTATGACAAGACGGAGGTTGTGCTCGACAAGTTCATTCCTGGCAGAAAGGTCACCTTTCAGTATTCTCTTGCCAAGACGAGCTTCGTCCTCCATTTTCAGGATCTTCCACCCACCAATGCTGACAAGGTACTTTCGCACAATGTCATTGTCAGGTTCATCTAGCGTAGAGACTTCTTCTTCAAGATCAGTCTCTTGTTCAATTTCGAAGAGCTCCTCTAGAGGTGGCTCGTCTGAAATTGGCTCTGTTTCAACTTCTTCGACAAGCTCCGGATCCCGGAACTCATCGATTGATACAACTCGAGCTTTTCTCATGGCAAACCTCCTTTCTAAGGTTCTGCTCCGATATTATCACAAGTATAATTTTTAAGATAACTTGCCTTTCAAAAATTGTACGAGTTCTGATTCGGCAACCCTTTCTTGTTTTCCAGTGTCGCGATCGCGAACAGTGACGCCTCCATTTTTCTCAAGAGTATCGAAATCGACAGTAATGCAAAATGGTGTGCCGATTTCATCTTGGCGGCGATAACGCTTACCGATGTTGCCATTGTCGTCGAACTCCACTGCCCCAAATTCTTTTTTCAAACTTTTATAAATTTCTCTGGCTTTGGCTACAAGCTCCGGCTTATTTTTCAAAAGTGGGAACACAGCGACTTTCACCGGAGCGATAGCAGGTTTCAGTTTCAAATATTCTCTTACTCCTTCTCCGCCGGCTGGCGGATCATCTTCAGTATAAGCATCGGAAAGGACAGCAAGAATAGTCCTGTCTACTCCAAGAGACGGCTCAATAACATGTGGCACAAAACGCTCTTTTCCGCCGGCTGGCGGATCTTCGTCAAAATATGACAGATCAATACCGGAAGCGGCGGCATGGGCTTTCAAATCAAAGTCGGTCCTATAAGCCAACCCGTACAACTCTTTCCTGCCGAATGGATAGTCGAATTCAAAATCGATAGTTCTTTTTGAATAGTGTGCCCGATCTTCATCTTTCACTTCCAATTCGTGAATGTGAGATTTATCTAAACCAATTGCCTCCATCCAAGAATGTATCACCATTCTCCACTCTTCAAAAGATTTCTCCCATTCTTCAGGGCGAACAAAATACTCCACTTCCATCTGCCTAAATTCACGAGAACGAAAAATAAAATCTCGCGGAGCTATTTCGTTTCTAAATGCTTTACCAATTTGAGCTAAGCCAAACGGAATTTTGGGATGCATACTGTCCACCACGTTTTTGAAATTTACAAACATGCCACCAGCAGTTTCCGGCCTCAAATAGGAAACAGAATTTTCGTCTTCCGTAGCCCCTACAAAAGTTTTAAACATCATATTAAACTGCTTCTCACCTCCTAATTTTCCGCCACAATCAGGACAGGTATTTTTGTCTTCTAAATGATCGGCTCGAAAACGATGGTGGCATTTTTCGCATTCGACAAGCGGATCAGAAAAGCCAGAAACATGACCAGAGGCTTCCCATGCTTTAGGATTCATGATGATAGCGGCATCAACCCCATACATATCCTCTCTATCCGTCACGAACATTTTCCACCAGAGATTTTTTATGTTGTTTGCCATTTCAGCTCCATACGGACCATAATCCCAAGTACCGGAAAGGCCACCGTAGATTTCGGAGCCAGGAAAAATAAACCCCCTCCTCTTACAAAGCGCCACTATCTTACTTAATTTATCCTCTTCTTTCATTTTTTTAATTTTTCCTTCTTTAAATCTTTACTTCTTTAAATTTACTGAACTACCTTATCATAACCCTCTTTAAAGCTCGAGTCAGTGAAGCGAGTGGTGAGAGCCGAGGCGTTTGAGAAAATATCGATAGTCGTAATTTTATCTTTAGCTCGCACTGTCACTGGGCCGATTATTTCAGGATTGGTACCTACCTGACTGACGCTCGGTAAAAGAGCGACTTGAAAAGCGACTTGTTTTGCAGGACCTTTGTACCCTGCCCCAGCCACAATCTGCGGCACCCTCCATATGACTTGGTGAGAGATAGGATCAAACACTATATCCTCTGTCCCCGGACTTTTGGCCCCTGTCCACTCCACATATGAAGGCAGAGTGGCAATGACTTCCACACCGGTGGCGGCATTGAAAGTATTGGCAAGTGACCAAACGATGGCGTAAGTAGTTTTCTGATCCACTCTCGGAGGGATGGGGCCAGTATTTTCAATATTGCCTTCCACTCGCACTACTTTGGGAACGAGAGAAAGTTCTGTACCAAGACGCACTATTTTTTCCAAGGTCAATTCTATTTTCTCGGGCTCGCCGGAATCGAGCACTCGCTCCCCCACTACTTTTATTTTTACTTTTATTTGAGACAAGGTACCAGCAGGAATGCTTTGGTACGCGATAGGATTGAAACGAAAATTCAAATCGACATCTTCGCCCGGAGCGAGGCTACCTAGTTCTGAAAGCGACCTCGCATCCCACAAAATAGTGTCATCGACTGAACGGAAAAAGCCGCCATTCCCAGCGTAGACCGAGCTCTCTGAAAAAGCTCCTCCGGAAAGAGCGGCTTCTACACCCACGTTGAAAAGTCTGCTGGACAAATTATTTATTATTGAAAGTTCCCCATTCACTGTACTGACACCCGTAACTACCGGCTCACCTGAAGAAGAGCCGACCGTGAGATCAATGCCGACAAAAGGTTTCTCTACAACAATCGATTCGTTGGTGGAGGTAAAGAGGACACCTATTTTCCTTTCGTCATCGGGACTCGCGGTACCAGAACTGACTTTGAATACTCTTTCCTCATTGTCGACGCCAGCCAAAACGCCAGAAATACGAATGACCCTTTTCTCCCCACTTTTAAAACTCATTTTCCAAGTATTGTTATTGAATGATGGGCTAGGAGAAGCATTAGTGAAAGTGAAACCGAAAGGATATTCGACATTCAAAAGAAAATCCTCGATGTTTTCGTTTGAATTGGAAGCCACTTCGACAGAGAAATTAATATTTTGATTTGAATTTATTTCCTTGGGATAAGTGGAAGTGACTATGACAGGAGCAGAGCTGATAGAAATCTCATGTGACTTCTCTTTATAAAAAAGAGCACTGGAGTTTTTCACTCGATACTCGACCACGATGTTGAACTTTTTGACTTCCTCCTTTTCACCAAAAAGAAAAAGGCTGACTGATTGCACTCCCTCATCGCCAGATTCTACTGTGCCTAAGTTGAAACTCTGACTAGTGAGCTCTTTGGAAAGATCGTCGATACTTCTCGCACCAGTAGGGTATTCGACTGTCAGTTTTACTGCTTCGAGGTCGGTATTATTTTTATTGATAGCTTTGATATCGAAGCTGACATTTTGACCGCCGCCCACGGAAACCGGGCCGACCACTTCGATATCGACATTTTTAGAGGAGATGGTGTTCACCCCGCCGGAGAAAACATAGACGGCAACAGCGACAGCGATGACGAAAAGAGAGGCAGTAATAGTGAGAAATTTCTTGGCAAAAGTGTGACGCTTTTCCGCTACATGGGCAAAGCGAGAAGCTAGAGCGTCGAACTTGCTGTTGCCTTTACTATCCCAACTTTGAGGAGTTTCAAATTCCTCCTTTTTGAATTGAGAACGTGGAGTATCGATAATATCAGGAGTTTTCCTCGAGTATATACCTCTTTTGAGCCTATCCAAGGGCTCGTTGTGTTTGAAATCTTCCATTAATACGATTATATCACGACTCGTACACAGCCTTAAGCGAGTTATTTATAACGACTATTGCTCGTTTTGCATCTTTGGAGATTTGCTCCAATTCCTCCTCGCTTTCACTCACAAGCCCTTGGTTTTTTAAAATTTTCAAAACTCCCAGTCGCTCGACAGCGTCGACTGCCTGCTCACTCGACTTTTCAAGAGAGAGAAGAAAATCAGAAACTATTTCATACAAATCCGTATTTTTTTCTTCGCCTGTAATTTTGGAAAGCAAAAGAAATACTCGAGAAGCGATGGCTCTCTTTTGAGAAGAATCTAGAGTATAAAAAAGGTTCTTCCTATTTTCCGCGCCGACCACCTTCCATTCATTCCTACCTCGCAAAAGAGTAATGTTACCCTCCGCAAAATCAGTGGTAGAAGAGCGTAACTTGGAATTGATACTGCGAGCACTTTGGACACTGGCATAAATAATACCAAACTCCTTTGTGAAAATATTTACACTTCTACTCGCCTCGCCTCTTTCACTGCCCCGCATCACTATGCCTTCGGTGTTGTATTTGTGATACATGAAAATTGAGGTTACCCAATTTTAATTTTCAATTCATAATTTTCGATTTTCAATTCTGGGCCGTCGTTGTTTTGGAAAACTATTTCTGATAGGTTGGTCGGTTTGGAGATTTCGGATTTGGCAGATTCGATGAAAATTTGACCTTCGGCAGAAGTTTCCACTTGCAAAACTACCTTCTGATCTGGAGTCAGGCCCTTCTCTTTACGCAAATCCTGCACCGCACGAATAAATTCCCGCACATGGCCTTCCCTGGCAAGTTCAGGAGTAATAGTCGTATCAAGCCAAAAGCCGTTTTCTAAATTTCGATCAAAAATAACTTCTTTAATATTTAATTCATCTTTTATCAATTCAATAAACTCATTTTTATCTTTCAATCTATCATCTTGAATTTTAAGGGTCTGCAAAGGTTGACGAACTTTTATGCCTGCAGCATTGCGAGCCATGAGTGCCTCAGAAACAACTTCGCGAGTCAGCTCCATATCTGAAATTAATTTTTCATCAATCTCACCCACTTTAGGCCATGAGGTAAGATGCACGCTCTCGCCGTGGCCACCGAGCGATTGATGTATGTGTTCGGCGATGAAAGGGATTATAGGAGCGATGATTTTGGAAAATTCGCCCAACACAAACTTTCCTGTTTGAATCACTTGTCCTCTCTCTTCCGCATTCTCACTTTTAAAACGATCCCGAGAACGCCTCAAATACCAGGTAGAAAAATCTTCAATAAAATCTCTCATCGCCCGACACGCCTTAGCTGTATTAAAACTATCGAGCGAATCCGTAGTCTCTTTTATCGTCTGGTTCAATCTTGAAATAACCCATCTGTCCAAAACACTTTCTTTGATTTTTATTTTTTGAACATCTTCTTCAGAACTTCCTTTATACATTTCAAAAAAACTAAGGCAGTTCCATAAAATATTTACTACTCTATTATGAGCTTCTCTCAACTCTTCATCTCTAAAATTTAGATCTTCAGCTTGCATCACCACGCTACTCATAAGATAAAACCTAAAAGCATCAGCTGAGAATTTATCAAGATTAACTAGTGGATCGGTATAGTTAGACTTCGATTTCGACATTTTACTGCCATCAGCGGCAAGAATAGTGCCTGTTGTTACTACATTTTTAAAGGAAACCGAATCAAAAAGAGCTACTCCTAAAACGTGCATATAGTAAAACCATGTTCGCGTTTGAGCGATATATTCTGCAATAAAATCTCCCGGGAAACGCGATTTGAATTCTTCTTTATTTTCTGAAGGATAATGCAATTCGGCAAACGGCATTGAGCCTGATTCGACCCAACAATCAACAACTTCGGGTATCCTCTTCAATTCATTCCCCTTCTCATCCACAAGTTCCACTTCGTCTATATAAGGCTTGTGCAGATCGAGCTCATAATTTTCGTTGTGAGGGAGTGGAACAAATTTAAGTTCATTTATCTCAGCGTATTTTGGATAATGTTCTTCAAGAATCCAAAGCATGCTGGGAATACTTGCCCCTTCGGCTATAGCCTGAGCCATCCACACAGGATCTCCATGAGAAATAATGAGAATATTTTTGTTCGTGAACTTACTTTCAATCTCATAGAGAAAATCTCCTACTCGCTTCTTAACATCTAATTCATTTTCTCCGCCGCTTGGGTGTTTATCGAAAAGCTCTGGCGTATTGGGGTAACACTTTTGATACTCATCAATGGTCTTGCCTTCAAATTCACCGAAATTTAATTCTGACAAGCGGACATCTTCAATGACGGCTTCTGTTGGCAAGCCCAAGGACTCTCGAATTATCTCTGCAGTTTCTTTGGTACGTACAAATGGTGAGACAAAGATAAGATCCACCTTTTCTTTAAATTTTTGAGAATTTTTTAAAACAGCTTCTCTGCCATCGTCAGTGAGATGATGCAAATTTGTTGCCTTCCCACTTGCGATATTGAGCTCATTGTTCTGCGCTCGCCCATGACGCATGACGAAATATTTGTTACCACTTTTCTTTGTGTGCTTTTTTAATTCTTCGATCGAGCCGATCACTATTTTCTCTCCTTTTTCATTTTTCCAAATAGGTAAAGGTGAGGCCCAATAACGATTGCGAGATATCGTCCAATCAGGAGCATTCTCAACTATGTTTTGAAAACGCCCATGTTTTAAATGCTCAGGTACCCAATTTATTTTTTCATTTAATTTCAGAAGTTTTTCTTTTATTTTCTGAATATTTATAAACCAAGAAGAAACGGCGTTGTAGATAAGAGCTGTACCGCAACGATAACAGTGTGGGTAAGAGTGCGTATTATTCTTGCGTTCAAAAAGTAATCCTCTATTTTCCAAATCTTCTTTTATTTCATTTTCAGCCTTTTTTATAAATTTGCCTCGCAGAAATTCTGGAGCGTCATCGTTGTATTTACCTCCAGCGTTAAGTAGTGGCACCATAGGAAGCCCCTCCTTCAAACCAAGTTGATAATCATCCTCTCCATAAATCACAGCCGTGTGGACGACACCGGTACCTTCTTCTGTATTTACGAAATCGGCTAGATAAACTTTGTATGCTTTATCTGACTGCCCTACTTTCGGCACGTCAAATAATGGCTCGTATTCCAAACCAGCTAATTCAGCACCTGTTATTACTTCAGCCTTTAGATATCTTGGATCCTCTCCAAAAACACTTGTGACTAAACCATCCGCTACAAAATAAAATTTACTCAAAGGCGCATCGTGAATCCTGCGATATAAAATATTCTCTCCAACCGCCAAAGCAACATTCGCTGGAAGAGTCCATGGTGTGGTAGTCCAGGCAAGAAGATAAGTATTTTCATCTGAAGTAAAATCTCCAATCTTTTGACCAGATTTTAGATGAAATTTAATAGTAACTGCTTCTTCGGTAATATCTTTGTACGAATTGTCCATAGCGATTTCAGCTTTGGCGAGTGGCGTCTCACAATGCGGACAGTACATCAAAACTTTCCTGCCTTCGTAAAGCAAATCCTTTTCATTCATTTGAGAAAGCGCCCACCAGACGGATTCGATATACGAATTGTCCATAGTTTTGTAGGCATTCTCGAACTCAACCCAGCGACCTATGCGTTCAATATATTGCTCCCAATCTTTGGCATACTGAAGAACGGTATTTCTCGCTTCTTTGTTGAATTTACTTACTCCCAAGGTTTCAATATCCTTCTTAGTTTTTAGCTCGAGCTTTTTCTCTACAAGAGATTCAATCGGTAGGCCGTGGCAATCCCAACCCCAACGACGGCGCACATTATAACCCTGCATAGTTTTATAACGAGGGATGACATCTTTTATTATTGATCCAAGTAAACTTCCGGCATGAGGCAAACCAGTGGCAAACGGCGGACCATCATAAAACACAAACTTCCCATGAGGAGCTACTTTCTCTAAAGACTTCTCAAAAATTTTATTCTCCTTCCAGAATTTCAGTATTTTTTCTTCTCGTTCAGCTATTTTGCTTTTGGCTTTAGACTCTTCTGACATTCCAAAAATATAACAGTTTTAAAGGCTTTTTACAAAAAAGATAAGCGCGCTCCCGAAGGAACGCGCTAGTAGGTGAAGCAACCGCCCAGTCCTAATTTTCCTGGACCTGAAACTTCGAGCAATCCAAGAAAGGCGCCTAGCTGGTCTTTTTACCGGGGCCAAGGGCTTCACCTAGTATAATGATAGCATAGTTGATTTTAAAAAACTTACCCCAAAATTAAATAGGCCTACGATCCTGTAATTTCGGGATGAATTTGCTTGTGGGCAAATTTACATTCTCTCGGGAACCTTGATTCCGAGAAGGTAGAGACCGTTTTTTAGGACAGTGGCAACAGCTTGGGTAAGAGCCAGTTTGTAAGGAGAAGCAGGGTCGGACTCGTCAATTATTTTTTCGTTAGCATAAAAACTGTTGAAGCGAGATGCGAGATCAAGCAAATAGGAAACTATTTTGTGTGGAGCGTATTCTTTATAGGCTGTCTCGACTACTTCTGGGAATCTGTAAAGCATTCTCTCTAAATCAGTAGTTTTCCACCCAACACTAAGGGTCACCCTTGGTGTTGGGGATTTTGTGGTGTAATTTGCTTTTTCAAGAACAGAGTTAGCTCTCACAGCTGCATATTGCAAATATGGCCCCGAATCACCTTCAAAAGAAATAGAAGTATCAAAATCAAAAATAATGTCCCCCCCGATCGCCTGCCTTAATATCGAAAACTTGATAGCTCCAATCGCTATCTCCTCCGCAATCTTATCGTCATCGATTTTTTCTTTGATCTTTTCTTTGACCTGATCAATGAGCGATTCGGCTGTAATAATGTTACCTGTTCGGCTAGACATCTTGCCCTCTTTTAACTTGAGCATGCCGTGGGACAAATGTTTAAGTTTACCCCTGAGCTCTGGAAATATTTCTCCGATAGTAACTTCCGCCACATCAAAAAAACTATCCTGCTCATTGGCGGTCACCGTGATCGACTGCGTGTAATCTGGCCATTTTTCTTTCTTTATCTTTGCGAGCCCCACTTCCTTCGCTTCATATGTCGGTAAACCTTCTTTACTCAAAAAAACTCGTGTGTGTGTCTTAGGTTCAAAATTTTCCCCTTTAAATATAATTGCCCCTTCCGACTCTTCAAAAACCTTGCCGATATTTTTACTAACGATTTCTTGACCCAGCTTACCGCTTTCACTCTCAAAAAAGTGAAAATCGAAATGGCTGTCTAATTTTAAATAAATTTTCTCAAAACTTTCTAAACTTTCGGCTCTTCCGGTATCGTATAAATTATTTATTTGCTCACTACTCCTGTCATACACTTTTTTATTTATTTCTACTATCTTCTCTTTATTATCTTCATACTGACTCGCTCCATAAGCATAGGCTTCCCCCCAACTAACTTCCGGCTTCTGCAACTTACCCCATACAGCTTTGGCCACATGAAGCCCGACATCACCATGATAGCTCGCCACTTTCGTTTCAGCGCGGTTTGCCTTGATAATCCTCGCTACAGAGTCACCAATCGTGTTTGGCATAAGGTGACCGATATGAAATTCTTTAAAAGGATTTTGTTGAGTGTGTTCTATAAAGATTTTCTGGCCATCGAGCAAATTACTTTTTCCATAATCATCTCCTTTCTCTACTACCTCTGTTATCACATCAGTGAAAAACTGTTCAGTCAGGAAAATATTTATGAAGCGACCATTTGCGAGTTCTATTTTTTCTATTTCTGGTAGTTTTTTAGAGTTTAAACTTTCAAAATCGTCTTGGGGATTTGTAGAATGCGATACAAAAGTAAAATCACCGCGTTCCATATCTGCCGGGTGTTCCAGGACTAATTTTTCTATAGCCAAAGTTTCCTTGATCCAGCTTTCGATTTTTTGCTTAATCACAAAGAAATCTTATCGAAAATGAGTATAAAAAGCCATCCCACGCGCGGCGGTAACCGAGCGTGGGAATGGTGAACAGGAACAGAAAGGAAGGGCTACTTCTTGCTATTAGCCAGCGCTCGCTTCATCTCTTCTTGTTTGCGAGCCAGCTCGCGACCAATGTAGAGGGCGTGGGATATTTCGGAGATAGCGACATCACGAGCGAGCTTTCGCTCGATCTCTTCCGCCGTTTTACCTCGATATTCGGTAAGTGGCATCCCTTTGTAGGAATGCTGCAGCACGATCTCCCAAGTGTCGCGATCGATGGTCATCGTAAACTCACCATGAGGATCCATGCGAGGACCGTGCTTGCCGGTCGCTGGGTCGTACACTTCGTCCGATTCCTTCGACGTCGCGATGCGCTTGGCCTTCTCAAGAGAAGGCAGATCGATCGAGATGGAGTGGCTGACGACGGTGATCGCGCCAGGCTCCATATTTGCAAGGTTCGCGACAAATCTCTGGATAGCAATCAGACCGTAGACATTCTCCGGCCAGGCTTCCATGGCATTGTGTGAGCGAAAGGTGGCGGTGAGAGTGAGGCGACCTTCGAAACGGCGAAAGAAAGCCGTGACGAAGCAGGGCGTGTCCGTACCTTCTATAAGGTCGCGGGTGTTATCCCAAAGCGTGAAGTAAGCGTGGCGCGAGTCGGGTTTTTCGCGCAGGCGCTTGGCCACGATTTCGAGCGAATCGCTACCAAAGTGCTGGCGGAGGCGGTTGCCGTAGGTGTAGCCCAGGTCATATGGCTTCCCCGGATCGAGAATGCGACACTGGTAAGCTTTAAACTTTTCCAGCAGGAAACCGTAACCACGCAGAACCTCGTCGGATTCTTCACGTGCCTCTTCGATCACCACCTTCACATTCTGAAGTTCGACGCGCCCTTCGAGGCCCGTCTTCTTCGCGACCATGTTGCGATGACCAAAGCGGTAGAGGCGGAAGATGAGCTCGGCGTAAGCTTCCATCGGAGTGGCGCGAACGATCGTGTGCCCTCGAGGATTGGAGGGATAGCGTGTGACTTGAGGCTCCGGGATTTCCGGAGGTTCGATACGGGGCAGGACACATTCTTTTTGTTCCGGCAGTTCCCCGAAAAAAGTCTGGAGAGACTCTTTCGTCGCCGGATCACCGACATCTCCAAAAACAGAAAACTGCGGTTCCTGGACAAACATGTCGGGAGTTACTTCTCCATCGATCACGCGATTGGTACCGCGAATTCTGGAAGCCTTGGCTCCCAGGAATTCCACTTCCTCGAGACCTTGCTCGAAAAAGTTGACGAGCCACTCGAGTGAGCCGGACAAATTTTTGCCGACTATCACGATGTAACGAATCTGCGGGTTGTGAAGCAGGTTGCGCAGCATCTGGGGCAAGCCGTTGCCGTAGAGATTGGCGATGACAGAGATGCGAGAAGTAGCGGGGTCGAGATCAACCCCAGCTTCTCCTAAAATCTTTCGCGCCGATTCAGTTTTGGACCAGAGAGTGCATATAGCCACGTCTCCAGTTTCATTAACGATCGGCAGCAGCCGATCGCCGTAATAAAGCGATTCAAACTTGAGCATTGTAGCCTTTCTATTCTGCTGTGTGGGTTCAGGGTCTTAGGTTTTTATACCATTTACAAGACCAAATTGAAACCTAAATGTAAAACTTGTATCCAGGGAGCGCTCGTCATATACTGAGTTCATGAAAGAGAAAATAACCCTCATAAGGAAAATGCCACTTGAGGAGCTCTATGAAAAATTGAAGGATATAGAATTTAGAGGCTTGTACAAAAAGGACGGCCGTATAATAAAACCCTATAAAAAAGCTAAATTTTCCTTAGCCACTGTGTACCCTCCAAAATCGATGGGAAGTTACCCCACCATAAAAACGAAAAATAAACAGGAAATACTATTTTCCCCTCAACCGACTGTATATCTAAATCAAGTAGATATCATAAAGACAGTTGACGCTTTTCTATCGAACAAGAAAATGAGTATCGACAAGATGGATTGTGCCATAGAATACGATTGGCAAAATCGAGGCGTATTTCATATGTTGCCACCTATTATAGAAAAACATACTTATGATTTGAAGGATGGCTATATCGACTTAGACAAGATGTTAAAACTTTTTAAAGATTTCTATGTCAAAGACGCTAAATTCAATTTACATGCAATTACAGATCGATATTTTAAGAATTATTTTATAGACGAAGTAAGCGCTATCAAACATCTTGATATTTTTAATTCTAATGCAGGCCTTATCAATTATGGTTTGAAATTTAACGGCAAGCACGACTTTCATATCGTTTGCGATGGGGTACACAGAATCGATTATGCCATCGAGCATTTAAACAAACCGATAACCGTCATCCTAGTAGAACCTAAAGAAAGAAGCCTAGTGCCTTACTATGCTTTCCCGATGCCCTTCTTCCCTACTATCAGGCTTTCAAGTAAGCAGTCGGAAAAAATGTATCCTCGACTAGAACGCGATAAAATACACTTACTAAATGATTTTATTAAAAAAACTCTTCACTATGACTGGTCACCAGCAGGCCTTAGTGTAAGTAAACTTAGAAGTAATGCAGATATCAACTAAAGATAAGGAGCTAGAAAAATTGAAGGAAACCCTCTCCCTTTCTGTAACAAAAAAAGAGGGGGAGCGAACTGCCTCCATCGCTTACTCGAGCAGTGGGAAAATGTATTGCGCTGGGTCCGTGGCCTCGGATACAAATTCTTTAAACATAAGTTCCGAACAAGCTGTCCTTGTGTTGTCAGCTTTAAATACTGATTACGGGATAGAAAGAATAGTGACGATAAGAGAGGCTTCCGGTGACACTTCTCTTTCACCTATCGTCGGCAAAATAATCATTGACCACAGTATGAGAATCGAAAAATCCATAGAATACAAGATCGTGAATTTATCGGGAGAAAATATATTTGAGAGTAAAGATATCTCAAAAGAATTTAGTAATTATAAACCAGAAAAAATAATTATAGGTAGATTCCAAAATTCTAAATTTCAGGAAAATCATCTGCAGTTAAATATAAGCGAGCCTTTGGAACTAAAGCCGTATGCCATACAAGGTCTAGACAGAAATTTCCCTCTATACGATGGAGCTTCAGGTTATGGCACAGCAGTAGCTACAAAAAACGGCAAAGTGTATTTCGGCGGACAATATTCAAGCCCAGACAAAAGGCTAGGCTTACACTCCGAAGTCACTTCTATATTAAGTGCACTCATGGATAAAAATCATGAGATAACAGACATAGGCATCGTGTCATCAAAATATCCTGACAGTCCCTGCGATATGTGTGGTATCTGTCGCCAATTCATTTCTGAAATATGCGCCAAGTTCGATATTTCTCCTAAGTTACATTGTTTCTCCAAAGATACAGACGAGTATCGAACATATAAAATAGAGGAATACTTGCCATCGTCATGGACAAGCAAAAAGTGGAAGTAGCTAGTTGACAGGAAAGCTCATTTTGATATAATGGAGTCACAGTTTCCGAGGCGCCCCGAGAGGGGTTTTTTAATAGATCTGAAATAATAAAAACAAAATGGGCATAGGAACATATTTGAAAGAAACCAGAGCAGAGCTTACCCACGTCAGCTGGCCGACTCGCAACCAAGCGCTGGCTTTCACCGTAGTCGTGATCATCGTGTCGATTTTGACATCACTATTCCTCGGACTCTTCGACTTTATATTTTCAAAACTTCTCGCCCTCATCGTGTAGTTTAATCTTTGCTTCTTTTCTTTTTTCCATCTTTTAATTTTAAAACTATGTCTAAACAACAAATACAAGAAGGTAAAAATTGGTACGCCATCCATACCTACTCCGGTTATGAGAACGCCGTCTCTAGGAATTTGAAACAAAGAATCGAATCGCTCGGCATGGAAGATAAAATTTTCGATGTGGTGGTGCCAACAGAGAAAAAAATAAAAGTGAAAGGTGGTAAAAGAGTGGAAGAGGAAGAAAAAATATATCCTGGATATGTACTGGTGAACATGATCGTCACCGATGATTCTTGGTATGTGGTACGCAACACACCCCGCGTCACTGGCTTCGTCGGATCAGGAGTGTTCCCTGTGCCCCTCGAAGAAAAGGAGGTAGACGAACTTTTTAGAAGGATGAACTCAGACACTCCGAAGCACAATATCGACGTATCTGAGGGCGACACAGTGAAGATAGCTGATGGCCCATTCAAAGATTTGGAAGGCAAAGTGGGTGAAGTAGATCAAGAAAGAGGAAAAGTAAAAGTACTGGTACCGATGTTTGGTCGGGAGACTCCAGTGGAACTCGACTTCTTGCAAATTAAGAAAATTTAATGTAAATTGGTCTATCTATGGCAAAAAAAGTAACCAAAAAAATAAAGCTCGTTTTACCTGCTGGCAAGGCTACTCCTGCCCCTCCTGTGGGAACAGCTCTCGGCCCAGCTGGTATCAACATCGGTGAATTCGTCACCAAGTTTAATGAACAGACTCGCGACAGGATGGGCGACACTATACCAGTGGAACTCTCAGTGTATGAGGACAGGACTTTCGATTTCATACTGAAAATATCTCCTGCTTCCAGCCTTATCCTCAAAACTCTAGGCATCGAAAAAGGAGCGGGCAAAGCCCCTTCACAAAAAGTAGGCACTTTGACTAAGAAACAACTGGAAGAAATTGCTAAGACAAAAATGCCAGAACTAAATGCTCACGACGTAGAAGCGGCAATGAAAATTATCGCCGGCACGGCAAGGTCAATGGGAGTAGAAATCAAATAGTTTAAATTAAAAAAGGTCCTCCTTGGGCTACTGTACCAAAGGGGACCCTTTTTAATTTTGTCTTTAAATATTACTTGATCTCGTAAGTCAGGCTGACTTGCGAAGTTATTTTCGACTCGCCGACAGGGATTTCAGCTTTCATAGGTGCAGCTGAGCTCCTCACCATATCACCTCCCATACCTTCTCCATAGTAAGGCGTCGGGTAGCCACTATTGTCATTGAAGTAAAGCATTTTGCCGAGGCGGACATCCAAATCTTTAGCCAATTTCTTGGCATTTTCTTTAGCTTTCTCTATCGCTTGCTCGCGGGCCATGGCCACATATTTTTCTCTATCATCCACAGTAAAATCAAGTCCGCTTATGTTCGACACTCCTACTGCCCCCACCTTGGTCACCAAGTCACCTGCTTTTTCAGTATCCCTTACTTTCACGGTGATAGTTTGACTCACTTCATAACCGTTCAGGACATTTTTACCTCCAGGACAAGGAGTAGTGATGCAATAGATCTGCTCCCATTCATATCTTGGGTAAACGTTGTAACCAGTAGTTTTAATATCTTTGTCTTCCACTCCAGCTTCTCGCACCGAAGAGAGCGCTTTGTTTATTTTGGTATCAGCTTTTTCTTGAGCCTCTTTCACAGTCGCTCCTGATTCAGTGACAGAGAAAGAGAAACTGCCGATATCAGGCACGGCGAAAGCTTCACCTTCACCCATGACCATAATGGTTCGTTGCGGATAAATTTCTTTACCGATGTAACTCATTCTTTTCAGACCAGTAATTACCTGGACCAAGAGAAAACAGGCCAGTAAAAATATAGCCCAGGCTGTATATTTGGAAATCCTCTCCCCGCTCGTACCTTGGAACATTTGATTGAACATATTATTAGTGTTTATTTTTAATGCCGAGATTATAGCATATGGGGGAAATACCTCACCTCCTTCATCTTGTAGGCCAGGACGCGACGAAGTATTATTTATATATGTCAGAAGAAAATACGCCTACACCTACAGTCGATACTCCTGTAGAATCAGTACCTGAAATAGTCGCGCCTGTAAAACCAGAGGAAGAAACAACTTCCGTATCTGAAGTTAAAGCTAAAGACGCAACAGAAGCTGAAGACGAGAAACCAAATATTGAGCCGGTTGTAGAAAAAAGTGTGAATGAGAACATTACTATTATAAAAACTCCGGAGACAGTGACGATAACTGAAGTGATGCCAGCCTCCACATCTCCTTTAGAGTCGAGCTACGGCGAGGCGAAGCCCGCCTACGCTCAAGGCTACGTCGAGGCAAAGCAGAAAACTTTGTGGAGAAATTTATTGGAAAAAATACAGATTGGGAAAAAGAGGAAATTGGAGAAGATTATGAATATGGTCGATAAGAAAATAAAAATAACTAACGACGATGTTGAAAAAACTTTGAGAGTGTCGGACGCGACAGCTAGAAGATATTTAGATATTTTAGAAAAAGAAGGAAAGTTGCAACAGGTTGGAAAAGCGGGAAAATATACTCACTATATAAAAATCTAACCGCTCGTGAACCACTCAAATACCGGTATTTGAGTGGTTGGAAGTTTTAAGCTTTCCACCTAGCAAAAATCCCTGCAGGGAGGGAGAAAGCGCGGGGCGAACTTTCTTTTAGAGAAAGTTCGCCCGATTCTATAGAACCAGAAGTAAATTGAAATACTGACTGTAGAAGCTCTGCATAAGTAGTGTGAGAATAGCCCGAGGCATAGCCATTTAATAAAACGAAAGCAGGATTGTCGGAGAGGATACTTTTACATGCTTCAAGAAGTGGCACCAAATCCTCTTCTATTTTCCACACTTCTCCCTTGGCTCCACGGCCGAACGAAGGAGGATCAAGAATGAGGGCATCATACTTAGCTACTCCTTTTTCTTGTCTTTTTATTTCTCTTTTTACAAAAGCATGTGCATCGTCGACAATATACCTGATATTTGCTTTTTCTAAGCCATTTAAAATGGCGTTTTCTTTAGCGGCCGAAACTGAAGGTTTGGAAGCATCGACATGCACTACTTCCACCTCGGCATTCTGCTCTCGGCCACTTCGAGCCGCGGCAATAGTAGCCCCACCCGTATAACCGAATAAGTTTAAAATTTTTAATTTAGAATTTTTAATTTTTAATAAATTTTCAATAAAATGCCAATTTTCAATTTGCTCAGGGAAAACACCAGTGTGTTTGAATGATTTGAGATTTATTTTAAATTTTATTCCTCCTATCTCTACTGTCCATCCGCCATCTGGTAATCCTTTCTGCGTCTGCCAACCCACACCTTTTTCAAAAGTAGCATCTGCTTTCTGCCACTCTTCGTCAGATAGAGCTTTTTTCCAAAGAGCCTGGCTTTCAGGACGGGAGAGAACAAACTCTCCGAACCTCTCGAGCTTGCGCTGATCCCCCGAATCTAGAAGTGAGTAATCCATAAATGATATGATACACGTATGTCAAAGTGGGGCAAATTTAGAACAATCCTCTTTCTCATATTTTCCGGCGTCATCATTGTCGGTCTTTTCAGTTATTCAGTATGGGGTGATCGTATCCCGATAGAAGAAATCCGAAGTTATGTCGAAGCTTCCCAAAAAGCGCCGATTATTTTCATGAGTCTCTACGCTTTCCTCAGTATGGTCACGCCGACCACCCCACTCATGGCGATCGCTGGAGTACTTTTCGGATTTACCGAAGGCACACTCTACAGTTTGGTAGCTGGGATGGTGAGTGCTTCCATTATATTCATCGTCTCTCGCCTCTTGGGTCGGCTTTTCATCGAAAATATTTTGGAAAAAGAATCTTTAGAAAAATTCAACGGCTATTACGACAGAGTATCGAAAAGAGGTTTGACTGCGGTCGTGATTTTACGCATCACTCCGATCATGCCCTTCAATATCCTCTCCCTCCTAATGGGTATTACCAAAATAAGTTTCAGCGATTATATGCTCGGTACTTTGATAGGCTTGATACCAAGTCACCTTGTGACAGTTTATTTCGGATCGTTGGTGCTGACGGAAGCCTTTAGAGAATTCTCACTCTACCTTTCGATAGCTATGTTTCTTGTTGTTATGTTTTGGGTTATGTGGAAAAAGCCAGTCAACTCATGATGCGCAGGGGTTGGGCAGTGGCAGCGCGGACTTGGTTGGCAGACTAGGTTCCACTCCAGACGGCAACTGTGGATAACTTGTTGACCGCGGGCGGCTCTCTTGATACCATTCGACCGCGAGGATACACGAGGCGTGCATGTTGTCGGCAAGGGTCTCATCCTTTCCGCCAGCCCCGCTCCTTGTGAGCGGCGCGGTCGGTTTCGAAACGCAATTTCGAAGCCGACCATATTTTTCGTATTGGCATCAATAGAATCGCTGTGTCGCCCTATCAGCGCAACTGAAAAAAGTTCGCTCAAACCTGGGGACTTAGTGAAGAACAGGGTGTCCGGGTCCATCGCCGTGGTAAGAGGAAAGGGACGCAAACTGATGCGTTCACACCCTGATTACGTTCAAGTCGTCTCAAGGCGACAGAGCGGAGTGACCGAAGATGAAATGCTCTACTCCGTATGGTGGATGAAGAATGTGGAACGAGCATAACGCCCCGGGGCCTGGTCACTCCAGGCCCCTCACGTATTAAATTTTCAAAATCCGTATATTTGTAATTTTGGGGTGGCTAGAGAGAATCGGACTCTCGATACCGGTTCCACAAACCGGAGTTTTACCACTAAACTATAGCCACCATTAATAACCGAGTGCCCAGGACAGGACTCGAACCTGCATGCCTTTCGGCGCTACCACCTCAAGGTAGTAAGTCTACCAATTTCTCCACCTGGGCAATAGCTAAAGTATATTTAAATTTGAGCTTTATTCAACTTTGGCTTCTTGTTTTTGAGTTTCCGGAGCGATATTTTCTATAGGTTCAAGTATTTCTTCGGGCACGGAAACTTCAGGTAGAGTTCTTATATTCCTCATCTGCCTCTTGATTTCTTTGGCAGCTTTTTCGCGAATGTGATAGAGCTTGGCTCTGCGCACTTTTGATCTTTTTGTAACTTCTATTTTATCGATAGATGGAGAATACAAAGGGAAAATTCTTTCTACCCCCACCCCACTCGCCACTTTTCTCAAGGTGAAAGTGCCTCCCGCTTCCTTGCCGTGCTTTACTGCGAGGCACAAGCCTTCGAACAATTGGAGACGAACTTTAGGTTTGCCTGTTTTCTTATCTTTTTCAGTGATTTTCTGAGTAACGCGAATAGTGTCCCCACTGCGGAGGTCGAGCTTTTCTCTCTCTTCGATATTTACAGGCGAAATAATCATGACTGGACAAATCTAACACATAAAGTGCTTCAGTGCAACGATTTTTCATCTTCTATAATCTGCTCCAGATTGTAATTATCCCCCCATCTTAGCATCCCAAGATAAGAACCTACCGTCTCTTTATTCCACTCTACTTCTTTTATTCTTTTGAACATTCTCCTTTTTGTTACGGTCCGCAATACTCGATATTTCGGAAAATGTACCCAGCCGAGAAAATCCAAGCCAGAAGCAAGAGTTCGGATAAACAGTTTGTCAGGATGAATTTGTAGTTTGAGGTGCTCGTCTAGAAAATCAGCTGTCCTAGGAATAAGTTCCAAAAGCCGATCCTTATCAGTATCAAGAAAAACAAAATCATCGGCATAACGTATATAATGTCGAATTTTTAATATATGTTTTATATATTGATCAAATTCATTCATATAAATATTCACCAAAAGTTGAGACGTAAGATTGCCCAGAGGTAAACCGACCCCAACCTTTGTTGAAAAGAAACTTAATATAATTCTTTCTAGAAGCCAAATGATTTCTCGGTCTTTTATATATTTTTTTAAAATGTCTAGCAAAATCTTATGATTTATACTTGCAAAAAATTTTCGTATGTCACACTTCAAAACCCAACAAGTTTTGGTATTGCTCTTGGAGACTTGGTTTCCAAATTTTTTAAATCTTTCTATGGCTTTGTGTGTTCCTTTAGCCACACGACAGGAATATGAGTCAAAAATAAAAAGCCTATCGAAGTATGGGTACAGGATTTTATAAATAGCATGGTGCAAGAGCCGATCGCGAACAGAGGCTTTATGAATATTACGAGGTTTTGGGTCAGAAATGTTAAAAGCTTTGTAAGCTCCATGGGTATAATTTCTATTAACTAGATCGGAATGCAATTTTAAAATATTACTAGACAAATTTAATGCAAATTCTGCCACATCTTCTTTCTTCTTTTTTCCGGGCAGAAATTCTTCCCATGCTTCGTAAAGATTTTGAACTGATATAATATCTAGATAAGAGATGATTATTTTATTTTTCATAAAAATTAGAACACAAAAAATATGACAATAATGCCCCCCCCCCGCACGACCGCCCGTGGTAATTATAAAAGAAAAAGAGGTTTATTCTCTCTGGCTCAATATTTTAAGGAACTTCCCTAGGGTCGAAAGGTTCGGAATCGGTTATAGATTAGACCAGAGTCTCTTATCTCTCCTGGAATACACTCTAAATTCAGCTTATCTGCCAACAGTAGAGAAAATTATAGCACTTAGGAAGACGATCTCAAAACTCGATGCAGTAAAATTCTTCGTGCAACTAGCTTGGGAGAATAAACTCATACCGACAGAAAAACATTCTGAACTGTCAGTGAAACTTGAAGAGATAGGTCGAATGCTCGGAGGATGGAAGAAAGGCTTGGAAACAAAACTCCCCGCGAAGTAATAAATTTCTCGGGAAGAAATAACTAGTTTCGGGACAACCACACGATTCCGGTTCTCGGCATTCCAGACATTGTCGTTCGAAAAGTGGTTGGCATTGGCCTTGAGATTGCCGGCATTCCGGTAGACATTCGCCACGAAGAAATGTGCAGTAAACCATCCAAAAAGCAATCTGCCGAATCACGACAAAAAGCTATATTATTTGGGACATAAAAGTCCTCCAGTTTACTACACCAACTAAATATTTTTTGTTTGTAAAAATATATCTACTCTTCTATAAGCCGTAGCCAACAAAATTCTCAAATAATATTTTCACCCAATCATGGCATCGAAGTCATGACCGCGATGCATCCATATATTGGAATATTAGTATAACAAAAATCCCTTGGGCCATACCAACCAAAGTTGATAGAGGGTCCAAGGGATTGAGAATCAAAGGGTCGAGCCCTAAGATTTGAGTTTCAGTTGCGGGACAACCACACGATACCGGTGCTCGGCATCCCAGACATAGTCGATCGAAAAGTGGTGGGCATAGGCCTCGAGACGGCCGGCACTCCGGCAGACACGCGCCACGAAGAACTTCTTTTTCCCACCTTTTCCAACTTTGAAAAGAAGCAAGGTGGCGTAGCCTTCCGGATGAAGCCAGTCTGTATTTTCGCGGGCAAACTCGATCACCTGCTCTTGGTCGAAGGCGAGATCATCGAGCTCAACATCGAAACTCCCAAATATGCCCGAGAAATCAGCGGCAGCTGTCATCTCGAAGACTTCGACTGGCGTTTCCGGCTTCGCCTCTCCGAGAACATCGCAGCCGTAATTTGTAAAGTCGGCATCGATCCAACCAGGGAACGTGTCCTTAGCCCCACTGATCAATTTCTTGCCAGTCGTAGCCTTGATGACGACCTTCTTGCCACTCGAAATGAGTGCAAGACAGCTCGTTCTTTTCGTTGAGAGTTCCGCAATCGCCACCTTGTAGGCGGGGATCATTTTGGCTCTCAGACGATCACCATTTGAGATTACCCGCTGAGCTCCCTCAGTTTCGAGTTCGCCTTCGGCAATCAATTCTTCGAGAGCAGTACGCACCACGGATTTCGTAAATGCGTCGGCAGTCCGGCAGATCTCATCGATCTGACCTTCTTTTACAGTAGATGCAATCGACATATAGTCGCCCTCATCTTTCGTTAAAAACACACTTGTGCAGGGGCTTGGGGTCCTTTCTGCATCTACCTATATTATATCATTTGTTGTCTAAAAAGCAAGCTTCCGCCTCTTTAAAATCCTGGGGCAGAGGAGCTAAGACAGAGATTTCTTTCCCAGAAAGGTCGAGGAACTTGACTGAAAGAGCATGCAAAGCAAGGCGCTCGAAGCCCAAAGCTAGAGGCAGTTTCGGAGCATAGAGAGTATCACCGACAACAGGCCGGCTTATCGACTGCAAATGTACCCTTATCTGATGAGTGCGTCCCGTTTTAGGATACACTTCCAAATAGGCATTCTCATTATTTTGAGCTATGACTTTGTATAAAGTAAGAGCTTCTCTTTGTAAGCCAGTAGCTCCGCGGCCAGCCGACTTCTTTCTAAAATCAGAAACGCTTCGACCAATAGGTTTATTTATTTCTCCCTCGAGCTCTTTAAAATTCCCCCACACAAAAGCCCGATATGTTTTTTCTATTTGCCTGTTTTTAAATTGCGATTTCAAATGCTGGAAAGCTTCCTCTGTTTTAGCGATGAGGATAACACCGCTCGTCTCTTTGTCCAACCGATGCACGATACCCGGCCTTTTTATGATTTCTCCTGTTTTTAAAATAATCGGCTCACCCACTTCAGCCGTTCCAGGATATTTTGCCAATACCCAATCAGAAAGAGTTTCTTCTTTAGAAATAGCGTCCGGCCTTTCTGTAGATGAAGCAGGATGGACCAAGAGTCCAGAAGGCTTATTTACAGCCACGATACTTTCATCTTCATAGATTATTTCCGGTTGCATTTATATACTATGCCATAAATTAATGTTATGGTATATTTGTTCCTGTTTTAAATATCGCACATTTAGCTTTCATCCGATTGCGGGATTAGCTCAGTTGGTAGAGCAACCCATTTACACTGGGAAGGTCGCAGGTTCGAGTCCTGCATCCCGCACTTTGAATTTGATACTATCTAGGGTAGATTAGTCTTCAGAAGGGAAGGATCGATATGGCTGAACTTTGCTACGCAAATCCTCCCCGAAAAGAGGATATTTTCCAAGACTACGGCAAGTGCGACACTAGTTGCATATTGCCGACAGCTCATTGGTGCGCTCATGTTTTCAAGTTGCCAGACGGTCGTTACATTCAGTGGGAAGACGACTTTGAATGCGACTGCTGCGAACCAGAGGAAGAAGATCGGTGTTACACTTACGGGCCGATCTCCGAAGAAGAAGTGGCAAAACTCATAAAGGAGTACGGCTAGCTCGTACTTCCTTTTTGTATTAAACTGGTTCCAACGCCACAGCAATCGGCGCGTGAGTAAGATTGCTCCCGTAGCTCAATGGATAGAGCAGCTCTCTTCTAAGGAGTTGATGTAGGTTCGATTCCTGCCGGGAGCACCACTTCGCTTTTTCCGCTATGCTCCAAAAGCTTCGCGGTGCAAGCACCAGAAAAACAATTTTCAAAATAGTACTAATTTCGTTATTATAAAAAGCGAAGTGGTCCCGCATAGCCCCGCGTAACGTAGTGGAGTGGGGCGACGTGGGGCAAATACCTATGTACTACTGTTATATAATTCAAAGTTTAAAAGATAAAACTTTTTATATTGGTTCAACATCGGATATAAAAAGAAGAATTACTGAACATAATAATAGTAAGGCCACATACTCCTCCACAAAGGCTCCATTTAAATTAGTTTGGTATGGAGCTTTTGAAAACAAAACCAAATCACAAGAATTTGAGAGGTATCTAAAATCCAGTTCAGGATTTGCTTTTAGAAACAAAAGATTGATTTGACAAACCCTTCCCAAAAAGGTAATTTTGTTGCGGAAAGGGGAACCGTTCTCAATGGAAAATTCATTAGTCGTGCAAGTGGTAACACACCCTCACGGCATCACTCAAGGTTGTAAGAAGTGCCAAACCGTCCTCTTGGAAGGAAACTTTGCCATCGGACTCATCGTCAAAGAGGGCGAGGAAAGCAAAAAGTATCTCCTCGGAGCTCCGCCTCAAGAACACTGCGGAGAACCAAAGACTTTCTTTCAGATCTTCCAAACTGCTGAAGAAGCGGATGTGGAGAAAGAGAGAGTTGTAGCTCATCTGAACGAGAAAGGAACTACGGAGGGTCTGCGACTCGTCGCTTGGATCATTCCGGGTAATAACTAGAAAGGACAGAAGATTATGCCCGCAACAATCTCAGCAAGTGAGAAACTCCAGGAAACCATACTTCTGCTTGCCTACTGGAGCAAGCGTGCCAAAGAGGAGGAAGGGATAACTACTTCAGTTGTAATGGTAACCCAACTTCCGACTGGTATGGGAGTGGTGAATGTTTACCAGAATGGTGATCTACAAGAGACACCGCTGGCAATCGCCACAGTTGCCGATGAGGTCGCTCGCAAAGCTCTCCGATTCGCATCTGAAATGGCTGGGATTGGCGGGATCAAGCCAGTCTCAGTCTGACTCTTCATTATTTAATTCCGCCGAGCAGAAACCTGCTTCGGCGGTTTCTGTTTTTATAACTACACGCACTCCTTAAATTAATTACCTCCTTACACAAACAGAAACCGGGCCACCTGTGAGGGCGACCCGGGATCGTTTAGTTGGGGGCTAGAAAGTGAGATGCTCGAGGGGACCAGCCCGAAGAAGTAGCATGATTTCTTTGGCACTCTCACCCGACATGTGGTAAGCCACGACCCGCCGAGCTAGTTCCAAATCACAATCAAGAAGGTGGGCCAAATGAGGCCAACTTCCATCTTTCGGAAAAAGGCTCACGGCGTCAGCCGGACTTCTAAGCTTCCCAGCGAGAGCGATGCCGAGGACACAAGCCTGAAAGAGAGGTCTACTACCCACCGCAATGCGTATGTAACAGTCCCTCGCCTCTCCGACCAGCCCACTCTCGACAAACACGAGTCCCTTCTCGATGAAGAAAGCTAGTTTATTCTGATCGATGGGCATGCGCCCTCCTTTCCTCCTATCAATCTACCTGAACCAAGTCAGGTGTCAAAATTGATTTTGTTTCTCTTTTATTATTTGCACTGCTTTTTCCAAGCGTTCTACATTGATATTTTTTGATAGCTCAAGAGAGGTATCGCGGGCGCGCACAAACGGATCATTATTTAAGAGGCGCACCGATATATATAGAGAATACAAGGCACAAATAAAAACTAGGGCAACAGAGGTCAGAATGATAATTATCCATACCGCACCAGGAGAAGTAGCTTTTTTGTGCAAACCTACCAAGGTCGGAGCCTTATTATTTTTTAAAAAAGGAATTTTCAACATTTTATTTGTTTTTCACTTTCAGTACAGAAAGCCCTACTTCGCCAAGCCAAACTGCGTTCTGCGAAGCCGTCATCTCGATGTCACCGAGAGTGACGGCGTAAGGAGCATCTTCGACAGAAGAGAGGAATCCCTCAGCCTCACTCCAATTTCCTTCGAAACGGACTTGCAAATTCAAACTTTCAAAGTTTTTTGATCCACCATATTCCCCCACATCCACAGAAACTATTTCCACATCCACACCTGAAAGAGCAGCTATCTTTTCTACCGTCTCGATAAAAGCAACTTCGCCACTAGAAGTAACGAAGGAAGAATTTAGAGTCTCTATATCCACCTTCTTTTCTGCCAGAGTTTTCTTTATTGCCAGCACGGTTTCGATATCGAGCGGAGCATCGAGAGAGCCGGGCAAAGCCTCGACCAGAGAGGCACTTTTAGAATTGAGTAGGAAAATAGTAGCTAAAAATCCAAGCAAGGAAAGACAGGCCAAGCTGAGAGCGAAAAAGAAATCTTTTTTTGCAGGTAAATATTTATTTCGCATTTTACTTTTTTATCTCCACATTCATACTGAAAGACAAATCCTTATCGCGGGTAAAGGCCGACACCGGCACGGAAGTGCCTGCTACAAATTCCAGCTTGCTGACCTCTTTTTCAAAAGAACGCAATGCTTCCCTATTCAAAGCAGTTCCCGTGAGTACCACTTCCTCCGCATCATTATTTTTTCCTTTTTGTTTGTAAGAAACACCGACGAGAGATATTTGAGCCGAAGCCGCTTTGTAAAAACTAGTTACTCTCATGGCAAGCGAAGGCCGACTCTCGAAACCGAGCACTATTGCCACTTTTTCATTTATAGCCACAGGGGCTATAGCCGTCTCAGCGTATCCGCTTGAAAGAGAGCCTGCTTTAGAACTTTCGAGAGCTTCCTCTAATTTATATCTAGCGATTATATAGGAACACAACATCAAAACAGAGAGCGCGATAAATAAAAGGAAGGTGGCGCGTAAGAACACGATGAGCACCCTACGACGGTAACCTTTTTCTAAAATCTCTATTTCCTGTTCAGGTAAAATATTGGTATCCATTTTATTTTAAACGCAGAGGCCAATGGCCGATGGGTATTTTAAAGAATCTTCGAAAGAAATTTCCGGTATGTATTCTCGCAAGGAGAATAAATTATTCCATACTTGGGCCAGTTCAGCTGTCATCCCGCTTGCTTCTCCGATTTCGAAAACAAGTTGTTTACCTATGTCGTGCCTGCCGCAAACAAAACAATGCAAGGCTTCATCTGTCTCGGCTATCAAATGCAAACGGGAAGACCAATACTCCAAAGCTTTTAGTACTTCTGATTTTATAACTTTCAAAGCCAGCGTCGCATCCTCCATACTGACGAGTACCGCGGAAGAAAATTCCACCACCCTATCCTTCACTATGTAGATACCGACCGACTGAAGGTGGATGTGCACTATCACCGCCACTTGGTGAAAATCTTTGGCTATGACAGCGTTCGCCGTCGCCTGCGACTCATGCATACAAGCAATCGGTTCTAGCTCAGCTTTTCGCAAACTCTCCACATATGAAGCGATAAGCGAGCTCGAGGCGGCGATCCCGACGATCCGAGCTTTATAACCATCTGCTGTTTTCTGTACTTCACGCGGAATAAAATCGAAAGCCACATCGCCGAGAGGCAACGGCACATTCTCTTCCAACACAAAACGCACACTTTCCCGAAGGTCCCTCCCGGGGGAAGCCGGCACTTCTGAATTAAAAATATACGAAGCGTCATCAGGAATGGAAAATTTTATGAAAGGGCTTGGCAGTTTCGATTTTTGAGCTACCAAAAGGCTAATCAATTTTTCCATATCCTTCACTTCCCCTTTGTCTATGATGCCCGATTCCAATTTCACCTCAGCATGATAGGCTGGATGTTTTAGCCGATCGAGGGAAAGTAAGCGCAAGTGCGAATCAGAAAAAGCGATACTGCTATAAGGCACATCTATATATTGAGGTGGCGGAAAACTTTTGAGGAATTTGTCACGGAGCGACATGCTCTCAATTATACCAAACAATTCTGACAAAAATTCTAGTTAGAGAGTTTTCTGTCCAGGAAGCTTTGTAAAATTATAGTGGCCGCCGAGGCATCGAGCATATTATTTTTGCCCTGTATTTTTTCCGCTTGGCTACTAGTCATAAATTCTGGTTCGAAAACGATATCAAGTTCCATTTCTTTCGCTTCCAAAGCTTTAGCAAACTTATCGATACTCTTTTGTATTTCATTTGCTTCTCCTTTGAAATTTTTTGATTCCCCTACTACCACCGTGTCCACTGCGTTACCAATAATAATATTTGATATATTTTCTAGAGCATGCGAGTCGTTTTCCACCACCGAGTGAGGGAAAGCCATCCTGCCCTCTTCATCTGAAATAGAGAGCCCTATTCTTTTACTGCCATAGTCAATTCCGAGATATCGCATCAGTTTTTTATTGTGATAAAATCATAGCATGGATACTCTAGTCACCGCACTGACATCAAGTAATGAGCTTTTGATTCTTTCGCTCATCACCTTACCAGTGAAGGCTTTCGCCCTTTGGTACGCTTCCCGCCTTGGCCAAAAGTGGTGGTTTGCTATCCTCTTTATTTCCAACACTTTCGCCATCCTCGATTTTATCTACATCTTCTTAATCGCCCGCAAATACGAAGTGGAAACAGTGGAGAAATAAATTCTCAAAACATCACTAATTTGTGGTATACTGGATGAGTGCCAGAGCAATACAAAAGAAACCCTAATATTTCTTGCGTTATATGTAAAAAGCCTGTATATAGAAGGCCTTCTGCTCTAGTCGAAAGCTCTGGTAAAGCATACTGTGGTCAGAAATGTTATGGTATTTCTTGTAGGAAGGAAATACCTTGCCTGGTTTGTGGAAACCTTATCTTGGGCGGTCTTAATAAGAAAACCTGTAGTAGAGCATGTTCGAATAAACACAGGGAAGGAATAAAGTATAAAATTGGTAGGCCAAGGGACAATGCCTTCAACCAAAGATCAATCAAGTTGGCCTTGTTTAGGGAAAGAGGTGCGGTGTGCGAGAGGTGTGGTTATAATGATCAGAAGATACTGCAAGTGCATCACAAAGACAGGAATCGCAGTAATAATGACAAGTGCAATTTAGAGATAGTTTGTCCTAATTGTCATTACGCAGAACACCACTCTGAAAAGAGTTGGTCGCAGAATAATATTGGAAGGGTCGGATAATGGTATTCCAACAGTCTTGAAAACTGTCGCCCGCAAGGGCTTGCGAGTTCGACTCTCGCCCCTTCCGCCAAGTTATAATTACGTTATGAATAAAGAAGGAATTAGAAATCTAGCGGAGAAAGTTTTGGAAGATGGGTATGTTATGAGTTTGGGAACTGTGGATGAAGGTGGCGTTTGGGTAGCAGATGTTATTTATATTAAGGATGACAAATTTAATCTTTATTGGATTTCGCTTCCAAACACAAGACATTCAAAAGCAATAGAGAAAAATAATAAAGTTGCTTGCACGATTACCGCAAGTCGTAAAACTCATGATGAAAGAGCTTTGCAAATTGAAGGAGTTGTCGAAAAAATTGAAGGGTCACTTTTTGAATATGAAAAGAAATTGGAAGAAAAAAGGGGTCTTAAAATTCCCGAGAGAGCAGGTGAGATTTTAGAAAAAGGTCAGTCTTGGTATGTTCTCAAACCAACTAAAATAGAGGTCATCCACAGCAAATCTTTTGGTTACAAAAAGGAAACAGTTGAATTATATTAAATAACTCCTTATTCTTAGACATATTTTGATAAAGATAGGTAGAAAGTGGAAACAGAAAAACCGCCGAGGAGGAATCGGCGGTTTTTCTTGAGACTTTGTTTGAAGAGACTTTACTTCAATTAGTTTCCAGTCTGGAAAGACTGTTGTGTTGTGACGGAAACGTTACCATCACCATCTCTAGAGTAGATCACGTAGTAGTACCTGGTATTTGATTGAAGCGCAGTCAAAGTGCCAGAGTGAGTCATCCGCAGATCGTTGTGGACCAAGAGAGTTGAGCCAGAAATATTCACTCCCATGTTGATACTAGCTTCAGCCATGAGGAGTGGTGAAGTGCTGTAGTAAACTAGGGCCGCAGCATTTTCATTTGTATTCCAGCTAAATGTAGCATTGGTATTTACCACGCTGACATTTACTCCGCTGATCACAGGTGCGCGTCGATCAAGGCCTGAAGTCATACCGTTATTCATTTGGTTATTGATCGCAACCAGTGTGATAGGGCCGACTCGGCCGACAGCATCGATACCATTTCTAGATTGGAAATTCGAAACAGCCGACTTAGTAAGGAAACCGAAGTACCCCGTCACCAAACCTTGTGGATAGATAGTGCTATCTTTAGCAAGGAATGTCTGGGGTGTCGAAACATCAGGTCCTGACATTTCTATTTCCAATTGACGAGTAAGCACAGCAGCTTCTGCAAAAAGCGGCGCCCCTAGTACAGAGAAGGCGACGAAAACCGCTCCCGCTAGGACTGGGAAACGAAACGATTCTTTTAGAGACTTTGTGACATTTATCATATTATTTTATTTACTTATAATTAATTACCTCTTCCATAGAAGCCGTTCCGGAAACAAGCCCATTACACTCGTCGCAAAAGTTTAACAATAAAGATAAAAACAACCGCTCCAAGAAGGGCTACCAGGAACCCCTGAAGGCTAAAGTCTCTTACTCCAGTATTGCCCAAGATATTCATGATCCAGCCACCGACAACCGCACCGACAACACCGACTACGATATTAAGTACCCATCCCTGTTCAGCATTAGTCTTCATTATGATCGATGCGATCCAACCAACTAAAGCTCCAAACACAATCCATAGAATTAATCCCATATATTTATAATTATTTTAATAAATCTACTTCTCCTCGTTGTTTAATTTCACTGCCGCTTCGGGAGTAGAGATGGTTTTACTCATAACAAGAAGCCTGACCAGTCCAATCCCAACAAGCCAATAGACAAACATAGCCAAAATCGTGGTCCACTCGAAAATACTTCCCTGGACAACAGTTTTTGGAAATACTGCTAAGAATGGAGCAGTAAACGGCCAAGTGAGGGTGTAGATAGAGCTACTAAATCCCGCTGCTGGATTTGCTCCAGCGAGCTTCAACACAAAACGAAAGGCTAACAATATTTCGAGAAGAGAAAGCAGGTACCACACAATTTGAGTCCCTTTGAATAAAGGTTTGGTAGAGGAAGAATTAAATGATGAATCCATATTTTTTATATTATGCTTTTAAAGGTTTCTTTTTTAGCCTATTAATTTCTATCGACAAAGCAGAAATGTGCTGTTCTATTTTTTCCGTTCTTTCCGCCATTTTAGTTTCAAACTGGCTTGTATGCTGTGCCAACTTCTCTGCCACAGCGATGATTTCAGTGATATCTTCCATAGCGAGAAGGATAATGGGTGGAAAAAGTTTGGCCGTATCATCTTCAGTATGAATCTGGCGAGCATTTAGTATCATCACCTTCTGTCCGATCAAAGGAAATTCGTGCGACACTTCGAAACCTTTGAAGAAAGTATTTTTAGGTAAAATATCTTCAAGCAGTTTCCGCAGAGCTGGGATATTCCACTGGCCATTACCGAGCTCATACACCACTTTATTTTCAGTATTTTTCCTTTCTACTTGGAACATCGAGTAAAATGCTTCATTGGCCGCCATCACACGAAGATCTTTGTCCAAGATTAAAATCGGTTCTCGCACCACATCCACCACCGTTTTGATATAAGTCCAACCTTTTTCCCACAAACTATCTATAAAATCATCTTTAGTTTTTTCCATACAAACTACGCCGTTCTAAAGTCCAAACTATTTCAATAAAAATGTCCGAGTAATAATTTACAAAGTGTGCTATACTTGTAAGCGAGTCTCTCACTACTATTTGTAACCTAGCTGTAATTAGTAAACGAAAATAAACCTATGCCCCGATAGGCCACTGTCGCCTAGGCGTAATTCCGATGTAATAAAGCTGTTCCCCATACGGCTTCAAGTAATATATGTTGAATCGCAAACAAGAAACCGAACAGAAAAAGGTCCTGACCTTAGCTCACCACGATTATGAGAAAGGTTTGAATGCAAGGGCCTTTTTCAAAACAAGTAGCCATACGACTGGCGAGGATTTGGTGCAAAGCACTTTTATGAAAACATGGAAATACTTGATCAAAGGCGGCAAAATCGATGTCATGAAATCTTTCCTCTATCATGTGCTAAACGGCCTGATTATCGATGAGTACCGAAAAAGAAAACATTCCTCACTCGATCTTTTGATTGAAGATGGTTTTGAACCGAGTGTCGACACTTCCGAAAGTCTTTTCAATATGATCGATGGCAAAGCCGCTCTCGGCCTCATCACTCGTCTGCCTGAAAAATATCGCCAAGTGATGAATATGGGCTATATCCGCGACTTGTCGATAAAAGAAATTTCTCTCATCACCGGTAAATCAAAAAACACCATCGCAGTCCAAGCCTATCGAGGCCTTGAAAAACTAAAATTATTGTATAATCTACAGTAATCATGATCTCCATTGATGATTTTGCAAAGGTGGAAATAAGGGCGGGGAAGATACTTTCTGTGGAGGAGGTAGAGGGTTCGGATAAGCTGTTGAAACTTAGTGTTGATTTTGGGTCTGCCTCCATTGAAATTTCGGCGGACAAGGAAGAACGAGATGTAAGACAAGTTGTTTCCGGTATAAAAAAGTATTTCCTAGACCCACAAAGCTTAGTAGGCGTCACCTCTGCTTTTGTTACCAATTTAGAGCCGCGTATGATCATGGGCCTTGAAAGCCAGGCTATGCTCATGGCTTCTTCCGGGAAGTTGGAAAACGAGGAAAGTTTCTTTTCTTTGCTAAAAATGGATGTTCCTCCAGGCAGTATTGTAAAGTAAAATGGGCTTCGTGATATAATTTAGGTAATGACAGAGTCCTTACTTGAATGGCACAGTCTAGAGCGTCCTCATTTTGAAAAAAGTACCGATTGGTTTTGGTATTTGGGTATCTTAGCTGTCGCCGGCGCCGTACTAGCTTTTTATTTCGATAATTTCCTTTTCGGCATTTTTATTATCCTCGGAGCCCTCTCTCTCGGTATCATTTCTAAAAGAAAACCGAATGAAGTAAATGTACGAATTACCCCTCGCAGTATCGTGGTCGGTAAATATGAATACCCTTTTCCAAATTACCGCTCCTTTTGGATTGAGGACGATCATATGCACGGCCCCCGCATCCTGCTCCACCCTTTGAGCAATTTCATTCCCCTACTTTCTATCCCGATCGCCGACGAAGTAAACATCGATCACCTGCGCGATGTCATAAATGACTACCTCGACGAACAGCCTCTCCGCGAATCCTCCCTCCACCACCTCTTTGATAAATTGGGGATTTGATTATTTACCTATTATTAAACATCTCAATAGCTCTCGCCATTATCCTGTCTCCGATTTCACCCCAACCAAAATACTTTTTATAATCTTCTGGATTAATTAATTTAATTTCAGTAATATCTCCATCTGGATCTGTAACAAAATCTCCCATTGGTTCTACCATGCAAAATGACCTTGTTTGCCTGATTACTTTATCTCCTTCATAAATATCTTGGTAGCCGATGAGTTTTTGGCTCAATACTTTCATATTTGTTTCTTCTTTCACTTCTCTAATTACTGCTTCTTCAGTACTTTCTCCTGGTTCAATTCCTCCTCCAGGTGGCGTCCAATACTTTTTATTCTCTGCATATACGACGACCAGTTTATCTTTATAGAAACAATATGCATGAACAGCTTGTAGAGTTTTACCTTCTAAATCCAAAAGTGGATCTTCTTCTTTATAAATTACTTCAAGTTTTTGCCCGAGCCGATTTATGAAAGTTGATTTTATTTCCATCTTTAATTAGTTCTGCTTCTGCCATTCTTTAGCCAATAAACTATAAACTTCCATATCTACAAAATGATCGTACAGAAATTCTCCTTGTCGTTCAATGCCTTCATACGTAAACCCAAGTTTTTTGGGAAGCGCAGAGCTTTTGGTATTTCCGACGGCACAGCAAACTTCAATACGATTCAGACCCATTTCTGTAAATCCGTATTTTAAAACTTTTTTTAAAGAGTCATTCATAATACCTCTACCTTGAAATTCTTCCGCAAGCCAATATCCGATGGAAGTTTTTTTATGAGTTTTATCCCAAGGATATAATCCGATGCCCCCGACTAAATGATTGTCATACCAAATCGAGAGGTCAACGCCTTGTTTTTTGGAAAATCTTTTGTTACTTCCTTCGATATATTTTACGATATCTGTGACAGCCTTATCATCATCAAGCCACGGAAGCCACTCACGAAGATATGCATCATTTTTTCTTATGACATCAAAAAGAACTTGTGCATCAGGGATTTCTAGGGTTCGTAGTTCAAGGTTTTCTCTAATATCTATTTTCATAGAGTCAGTTTATTTCAAATTTTATATGACTGCCTTTTTGACTAAATACGGAAAACCCAAAAGAAGACAGGATTTTTACTACATCCTGTCCAGAAAGAATTTTAAGCTTTGACCCCATGACTCAAAGATAATTCGAAATTAGTGAGAATTGATGGGGTCCTTCCAAAACCGAGAGAAGCCATATCTTCTCCCTCAAAATATAACTCTACCGCTTCTCGTATATTTTTAGCAAGTTCATCAAGAGTTTTACCTTGAGTTACAATGGCAACATCCGCCCCTTCAGCTGTATAGTATTTCTTTCCTTTGGAGATATGAAAGTGGATAATATTTTTCATATTCACATTATAGCATAATAAAGCATTTTCTGCTATTGTGTTCAAAATCGCTCCCGTCGTTCAATGGATAGGATAAACCCTTGCGAAGGGTTCGATAGAGGTTCGATTCCTCTCGGGAGCACCACATAGAAAAAATCAAAAATTATTAACTAATAAATATATTGCCATGAATAATCAGGAAGGTTTTACGAACATTGTTTTAATAATAGCAATTGTTGCCATTGTCGCTGTTAGTGGATATTTTGTTTTTATTAAAAAGTCGGAACCCATCGTTCAACAACCAACACAGACCAGTGAAACTTCTAATTTAAAAACGTATAATGATTCAAAATATAATTTTGAAATTAAATATCCTCAAAATTGGGGGGTAGATAAATATACTGAAGGCTACAATGATGAGGGACCGTATGTATTAGTTTTCACAACAAGTAGAACAAAAGTAGAAAGATATCCATTCATTTCAATTCGAGAAAATTGGTCAGTAAATAAGGAGATCGATCGAATTAATAATTATGATCTTCCTACAGAAGTTAAAAGTACAAAAGACATCAATATTGGATCAATTCAGGCTAAACAAATCATATATTCTACGGATATTGGTTTAGATTTTGAGAAGACCATTATCATCCAAAATCAGACTGTGTTTATGTTTGATTCTTATCCAAACGATAGTGATTTGAATAAAGTTCTTTTAACTTTCAAATTCACAAATTAGACTTTCAGTTTCTTCATCAGCCGGCTCTTCTTGCGGCTAGCGTTGTTACCTTTGATGATTCCCTTCTTTTTGGCTTTATCGATTGCTTTTTGGAGTGCGGGTAAAAGTTTCTTAGCCTCGTCATTCTTTTTTTCAGAGACTAATTTTTTATACTCTTTGATGACCGACTGCATTTCATTCTTTCTTTTCAAATTAAAAACCCGCTTCTTTTTCGAAGCTCTGAGTGCTTTTTTGGCTCCTTTTGTTATAGGCATATGGCTGATTTTTAAGGAGTGGAACGACTATAAAAATCGCCAGACTGATTTTTCTCATAACTTAAAGAAAAATCAGTCTGAACTCCATTAATTCATCAATAATAACAGAACAACTAAAACAAAGCAAACAGCCATAGTTTCTGGTATATTAATGCCATGATTGGCTTCATTACTGGCAAAGTTATAGATGCTTCTCCTCAAAGAGTGTTGGTTTCGGTAGGAGGTGTGGGTTTCATTATTCACTCGACCATAAATACACTCGGCAAACAAAAGGTAGGAAAAGAGACAAACTTTTGGACCCATACAGCGGTGAGGGAAAATGATATTTCACTTTACGGGTTTGAAACCGAAGAAGAACTCATTATGTTTGAAAAATTGATTTCCGTTTCCGGCATCGGCCCCAAATCAGCTCTAGCTCTCCTTTCAGTAGCCGGCCTGAAAAATATTGAAGACGCCATAATTTCAGGCAACACTTCCATCCTGACCAAAATTTCAGGTGTGGGCAAGAAAACTGCTGACAAGCTAGTCCTCGAACTTTCTGGTAAAGTAGCCACTCACGAAATGAGCGAGGGCTTGAAGGACGATCTCGATGTCTTCGAAGCTCTACGCGCGCTAGGTTATCGAGAGCATGAAGTGAAAGATGTGATTAAAAATTTGCCTCAAAATCTTTCCGGTGCTAATGAGAAAATAAAAGGAGCTTTGAAGATGTTAGGGAAAAATTAAACTAATTTCTAATTGAATTTATGTTAGGAATACTTAAAAAAATAATACCAAGGCAAATATTCGAATTCTTTCAGCCTACCTACCACTACCTCCTTGCTCTCGTGGGCGCTCTACTTTACTCCTTCCCTTCTCGCAAACTTATAGTAGTAGGGGTGACAGGCACCAAAGGTAAGTCCACCACGACCGAGCTCATCAATTCTATTTTAGAAAGTGCTGGTTACAAAACTGCTCTCCAAAACACAGTGCGCTTTAAAATTGGAGAAAAAGAAAGTCGCAACATGTACAAAATGTCCATGCCAGGCAGATTTTTTATGCAAAATTTCCTCTCCGATGCCGTGAAAGCCGGTTGCAGCCATGCCGTCCTCGAGCTGACAAGCGAAGGAGCCAAGCAGTTCCGCCACAAATTTATTGACGTCGATGCTCTCATTTTTACCAACCTGGCTCCCGAGCATATAGAATCCCACGGCTCTTACGAAAAATATGTCGAAGCCAAGCTTTCTATCGCCCGCGAACTGGAGGCAGGTAAGCAGAAAAAGTTTATAGAAAAAGTCTGGCCGAGCTCTAGCTCGGAGAACCGAGGACTTTTTAAAGAAACTTTTTCTGCTTATCCAGCCCTTATAATCAACAAAGACGATAAAGAAGCAGAAAGGTTTTTAAATTTAAAGGTGAAGAACAAAATCACCTATTCCCTCTCCGATGCTTTCAATATGCACACAAGCGATAGCGGTTCTTCTTTCCAAATCGACAAAACGGTTATTCATTCAAGTCTTCCGGGCGAGTTCAACGTCTACAACATGCTCGGCGCCATAGCATGTGCCAAATTCCTAGGCATAAGCGAGGAAGCCATAAAAAAAGGCCTTGAAAACGTACACACGGTAAGAGGCAGGATGGAAAAAATAGAATTAGCGGTCAATCCGCTCCGCCAGCTGGCGGATGGCGGATTCGATGTAGTAGTCGACTACGCTCACACTCCCGATTCACTAAAGGCGGTATACGAAACATACAAAGAAACTTATATTATCGCGGTTCTAGGCAACACTGGGGGAGGTAGGGATAAATGGAAGAGGCCTATGATGGCTAAAATCGCCGACGATTATTGCAGTGAAATAATTCTCACAAATGAGGATCCTTACGATGAGGATCCGAAACAAATCCTGGAAGATATGAAGAAAGGCGTGCTTAAGAATAAACCAGAAATAATTATGGACAGAAGGAAAGCCATCCGTACCGCCATCAAATCTGCTCTTGCCAAAACTAAATTAAATAAAGAAATTAAAGTAGCCGTCCTCATTACTGGCAAAGGCACCGACCCGTACATCTGCGGCCCTAATGGCACCAAAGAACCTTGGGACGATGCGACAGTCGCAAGAGAAGAACTCCAAAAAGTATTGAAATTATAAAGAAAAAGTATGCCAGAACTGCCTGAAGTACATACGACGGTAGAAGGTTTGAAAGGAGTGATAGTAGGCAAAACCATTACGGACGTATGGTCCGATTTTCATGTGGGCACGAGTCATGGCAAGAGGCAGACCATAAAAAACAAAAAATATTTTGAGAAATTTAGGAAATTAGTAAAAGGGGCAAAAATAAAATCAGTGGAGAGGCGAGGTAAAAATATTTTAGTTCACTTAAGCAACGACTATACCTTCATAGTGCATATGAAAATGACGGGGCATCTGATGTACGGAGTAAAAGATAAATTTGTGCATCTTATTTTCAAACTTAAAAATTCCCAAAATCTAGTCCTCTCCGACATGCGAAAGTTCGCCTCTGTCACTTTCTGTAAAACAGAAGGGTTAGAGAAACATGAGACGGTAGGTAAATTGGGACCCGAACCACTCTCAAAAAGTTTCAGTGCAGAAAAACTTCTTACTCAACTTCAAAAAAGGAAAAGTTGGCCGATCAAATCAGCTTTGCTCGACCAAACCGTATTAGCCGGTATAGGCAATATTTATTCCGACGAAATACTTTGGGAAATAGGTATACACCCCCTCTCTCATACCGGCAAAATCCCTAAAAATAAATTCGGAGAAATGTTTAAAGTGATGCAGAAAATTCTGCGTTTCTCCATCAAACACGGCGGCGACTCCAAATCCGATTATCTCAACGCTTTCGGCAAGAAGGGCAACTTTCAAAATTTTCACAAAGTTTATGGTAAAAGAAAAGAACAATGCCCAAAACCAGGATGTCGAAATAAAAAAGGAGCTATAATAGAGAGGTTAGTGGTCAAGGGCCGAAGCGCCCACTTTTGCCCCAAGCATCAAATAAAATTTTGATAAAAAAGATAAATTAAATGAAAGGAAACAAGGATGGAATAGTGATCATAGTTGCCATAGTAATTATCATGGGTTTGGGCTGGGATAATTTTAAAGGTAGTTATTCTGGATCAGGAGGCGGCAGTTTTTTTGGCACTTCTTCTATAAATAACAGCCCTCAAAATTATGAGGAAGAAAAAGAAGCTTCTACTGCAATCGAGCAAATCCAAAATGCTGAAAAAACAGTAGAGGAGATAGAAAAGAAGGTGGGTGAATTAAATAGGTCACCATACTATGGCAAATTTTATCTTTACTCCCCTGCCGGCCTTGGCGATCCCGATCCAAGCAAAGAATATTTTACTCTGAATAACAACCTACAAAAGAATGAGTATGTCGACATCACTGGTTGGTATTTCAAAAGCACTGTGACTAACAATACCGCCGTTATCGGCAAAGCTTCGACTCTGCCATTTCCTTACATTAAAGGCACTGAAAACATAGTAGTGAAGCAAGGTGAGAGTATTTACATCATCAAAGGTTTTTCTCCTATCAATACTTCTTTCAGAACAAACAAATGCACTGGTTACTTTGCTCAAGATAGGACTTTCTATCCATACATAGGAAGACAGTGTCCAAGCGCTGACGATGTCGATTTACCGACATTCTCCAGCGACATGGACGAGAACGACCGTTGCCTCGACTACATTGACCGCCTTCAAGTTTGCACCGAGCCTAGAAACTTAAACAAAATAGAGCCTCCCCTACCTTCAGGTTGCAGAATATATTTAGAAACTAAAATAAATTACAATTCCTGCGTTGCAAATTATAAGTACGATTCCGATTTTGCCGGCAGAGAGTGGTACATATACCTCGAACGCTTCGGCCCGCTCTGGCGGAACAAAAGAGAAACTATCCAGCTCCGCGATCGCGAAGGTCTCCTCATCTCCGAAGTCAAAATTAATTATTAACTCCCCCTCTTAAAATCTCAATTTTTTCATTTATCTTACTTTTAAGCCTAAATTGATTCCCATGTTTCAAAAGGCTACTGTAAGATTGTAAGACATTTATATTTTCACTCTGTGATAAAGCTTTGAGTAATCTTCTTTTTGTACTTGTGCGCAACACTTTGTGATCAACAAAATTTACCCAACCTAGAAAGTCAGTCCCTGAGGCAAAAGTTTGAATAGAAACCTTTTGGGGATGTAGAGAAAGTTTTAAATTTTCTTCCAGAAAATCTGCAATTTTTGGAATAAGCTCGAGTAAATAATCTTTATCTTTATTTAAAATCAGAAAATCATCCGCATACCTAATATAATATTTTATTTTCATTACATGTTTTACCCAAGTATCAAATTCATTCATATAAATATTCACCAATACCTGTGAAGTTACATTACCCAAAGGTAAGCCGAAACCTCTTTGAGTAGAATGGAAACTCTCAATAATTTCAGTAAGTAGCCAGTTTATATTTTGATCGGGTATGTATTTTTCGACAATTTTACACAAAATATTGTGGTCAATGGAAGCAAAAAATTTTCTTATATCACATTTTAATATCCATAGAGTTTTTGAGTGATTCAAAGATTCTTTCTTGGCAAATTTCCTAAACTTATTCATCGCTTTGTGAGTACCTTTATTTACTCGGCACGAATATGATTCTGAATAAAAAGTTTTGTCAAAATGAGGGTAAAGGATTCTGTACAAAGCGCGATGCAATAGCCTATCTCTCACATTAGCTTTGTGAATATTCCTAGGTTTTGGATCAGATATATTGAAAGCAGTATAGGCACCATGTCTATATTTTTTGCTCTCCAAATCCTTATGCAGGGAAACAATATTATCCATCAAGTCGAGAGCAAACTTAGCCACATCTTCTTTATTTCTTTTCCCCGGTATAAATTCTTCCCAAGCTTCGAGTAAATTTTTGATTGAAATGATATCATCATAACTGTGAGCAAGCTGAATTTTCATTCCTCAAATGCTACCCCCCCCGCAGCTCTTTGCCAGTGCTAGAGTGTTTAAAACTTGGGTATAAGGTCTGGCAGGAGATACTTCCTCACATTTCTAAAAGCCACAGGCAAACGATAGGGGTAAAAATAGACAGACTTCTTTTAGAAACTCTCGATCTTACTTTTAGAGCCGCCTACAGCAAAGGAATTCGAAAAATTGAACTGGTATCAGAGGCTATGATAAAAAATGATTTGGCCAAGTTTTTCCTTCTCCTCATGTGGGAATGTAAAATACTTGTAGACAAAAAATATGTAAGAATTTCTCCAGTACTGGTAGATGCAGGCAAAATGCTCTCTGGTTGGAAAGAATATTTAGAAAAGAAAAACCCCTCAGGAGTTAATTCCTTTGGGGAAAACAGATAGTTTCGAGAGAAGAAGCGGTTCTCGACATTCCAGACGTTGTCGTTGCCGAGGTCGTAAGCGTAGAAGTTCCACTGACTGTCATTCCGATTGACATTGACGACCGAGACGCTTTGTACACCCCACCTTCTATAGTCACCACTCATTGAATTCTCTCTGAGTTGATTTCGCCTTTGAAGTTTTTAACTTCTTGAAGGAGTGCACCAACTATTTATTTTTTGAAGCCGACAAAAATTGTTGGCTTTGAATCGCCACCTTTAGAATAACCCAAAGATGCCAGCGTATTCTTATTTATTATAAATGAAATCCCCAGCCTGCCGAAACAGACTGGGGAAGTAAGACCAAGTGTCCAAAAAGATTCAAAGGATCACAGGGTCTTGTTGCGAGAGAAGAAGCGGCGCCCGACAGACCAGACGCGGACGAAGCCGAGGACGTAAGCGAAGAAGAGCCACTGACTGCCAGCCCGAATGACATCGACGACCGAGACGCTACCTTCCCGATTCAGCACCAGAAAGAAGTTGCCCCAGCCGTTCGTGAGAAGGCCTACATCCTCACCTGCCTCTTGCCGCTCGACGAGCTGCTCGATTTGGGTCAAGGTATAGATGTGGAAAGACTCAATGATGAGCCGTGAGAGAACGGCGATACCGTCTTCCATTACACCGAGGAGACTCTGCACCATCCCCAAAAACTTGGATCTCTCGTTGAGCTGACTCACTTGCCCTTGCTCGACCCCCCGTGCTGGCTGAAATTCCGGAAGCAACGAGAGAACGCTGGGGTCGCGGTAGTACTTCTTGCTGTCCGCGAAACACTCCTCCGTCCTCTTCTCCGCCGTCGCCGCGATGGTGATCTTTTTGACTGGAGAGAGAATGTTTTTGATCGTAGTCGCCGCTTCTCGTACTCGGTTTTTCACCGCAATCAAGAAGAGTGAGATTGCTTCTTTGGGATTCCGAATCACCCATTGGGCGTCTTCGATCGGTAGCGGGGAGAATGCGTCTTGGTGCTCGACGAGAACCCCCATTAGTTTCGGTGTCTGTTGTTCGGTCATACCGTTTTTACAGCTCCTTTTTGTGTGAGATCATTGCAAATTTGCCTCTTGGCATTTTCTGCAATCTACATCTAATCATATCATATTTTAACCCAAAAAGCAAACTTATGCCATAAACTCCTTATTTTAAAGGGTGGGGTGAATTATCTAAACAAAACTATCCCCACTGCTACGGCTACATTGAGAGACTCCTTCTTCCCTTTCATGGGGATTTCTACAATTTCATCACACATTTCTAAATCTTTTTTAGAAAGGCCTGTTACTTCATTCCCAAAAACAAAAGCAACATTTTTTGGGTATTTTATTTTTTTATAATTTTTTGAGTATTCACTTTGCTCCACAGCAACTATCTTAAATTTCTGTTTCCCTAATCTTTCCATCTTTTCTTCTTTCAATCTTTGAATTAACTTCTTTAAGGAAGTTAATTTCTCCCACCCCACAAACTCCTCCGCTCCCAAAGCTGATTTTGAAAGAGCTTTGTTTTTTCTGCCAAACCTATCTATGGGAGCGGGAGTGTAACCACAAAGGTAAATTTTACTCACTCCTGCCGCATCGGCTGTTCTAAAAATAGAGCCCACATTTTCATTACTTCTTATGTTATTTAGTATCAAAACAGTATTCATAATGTTATACTAGCCTTATGTTAAACGTATTTCCAGACCTACTGACCTACTCCATGCTCGCTCCTTTTATTTTGAGGCTGGTAGCAGGCCTTATTTTTGTTAACCTCGGCAGCCTAGCTTTCAAAAATGAGAAGGAAAGATGGGTAAATTCTTTTCTGTCTCTTGGTATATCACGCCCACACATATGGGTAAAAATTTTGGGAACAGTTGAAATAGTAGGCGGGCTTCTACTATTTATCGGTCTTTACACCCAGTTAGTCGCTTTAGTTCTAGCACTCCTCACTCTGACCGAAGGTTACATCGAGTATAAAGACCCAAATTTACTTAAACGCAATTTTGCCTTTTACACAATGCTTCTTGCTATCACACTCTCCCTTCTATTCTCCAGCGCCGGCGCCTTCGCTTTCGACCTACCACTATAATTGTCCGCCCGGCAGGAATCGAACCTGCGACCCTCTCCTTAAAAGGGAGCTGCTCTACCGACTGAGCTACGGGCGGATAGAGAAAAAATATACTATAAAATAAGCCAAAACAAAAGGCACCTCGTAAAGTGCCTTTTGCCACATGGATATATAATTCGACCTCGGTGCCTATATAACTCAAAGTTGAAACCAAAAGTTACAAAGAGTATTATGTATGTAACATTTAAGCTTGTGCTCGAGTTATACAAGTACAAGCAAGAAGTTAAAGCTTATATTAAATGAGTGATCTTGAAATATTAGAGCTTTCATACAAACAGCCGACCCAGTTCGCCGAGCTATTCAACCGGCACAGTGGTCGCTTTCTTGCTATAGCAAGGAAAATGACTCATTCAAAAGACGAGTCTGATGACATAGTCCAGGAAACATTCGTTCGAGTTTACAAACATGGCAAGAAATTTCTCGAAAACGAAAGTGGCAAGAAAAATTTCAAACAATGGTCAAACGCCATTCTGAAGAACTGCATCCTCGACCAAATAAGGAAGAGGCGCACAAAGGAAATCCCTCTATCGGAGGAAATCGTAAGCGTAGTCGCTGTCGAAAGCGATGCTGAAGTGCGAGAGAGTACCAATTATGTTCGTTCTATTCTAGGCAGGATAGACAGGGGCGCCTCTGAAATACTAAATTTACACTACATGCTTGGCAAATCTTTCAAAGAAATAGGTAAACTCCTAGGCATATCGAGCGCCGCCGCCAGAGTACGCGCCCATAGGGCCAAAAAAGAATTCGTCGAAATGCACAAAAGCTTCGACAAACCTCTATATAAAACATTGAATTAATATGAACATCGAACTCCAAACTCGCGTCATGCGACGCATTTACATAATCTACGGTAAAAATTTTGTTATGAAAAATGCAGAGTATGCATTGCCTTTAGCTTTTGCTTTTTGGCTTTTTTCTTTTGTCTCTATTCAAAATGTTGTTCAGAACTTGCCCAAGGATAATCTTGAAGGAGCCTTAAATTTTATTCTCGCTGCAGTCAAAAATACTGAGGCTGTTTCCCAAATCATCCTGGCAGCCGTTTTTGCTTGGAGTATTGTCAGTCTATCTCGTTTTACTTATCGTAATACCAGCTTTATAAAAAATATAAATTTTCTCCGACTTAGATACTAGTTTAGATGGTAAGGAGAGTTTTTTCCAAAGCCACATCGAGGTCCTCACCTCCCATACGCGCAAGGTGATAAATAGCTACAAGCGAGTCGGCGAAATTTTGTAATTTTAATTTTGGCCAATTCCTCAAATCTGCTTTAGCTTTTTTATGAACAAAGGGATGAATGCCTATTTCTTCTGGAAGAGCAGTCTCTGATGCGATCATATCTCTCACCTTTCCCCACACCCGTGAGTGCAGTTCCTCCGGTCCCACTCCAAAACCTCTCGCTTTTACATATTCTATCCAGGCCTCTTTAGCACTCCCCTTGCCTACAGCATCCCCCAAAGCGAAGGGACTGTAGCCCGCCACTTCTTTCCCTTTCTTCTGCCAACTATTTTTCTTCTCTTCTCTCAAATCAAAAATCTTTGCTTCAACTTTTTCAAAGACTTCTATCATTTCTTTTTCTGTCTCACCTTCCACTATAAAAAACTTTTTTGAGGAACCATTCATCCTTAGCGCAAATCCTGCCATCAAATTCCTAGCTTCCTCATTCTCCAAAACACTTTCAAATACGATAGCTTCTGCATCACTTCCGAACAAAGAGCTCGACTCAATAAGCCCCCTCACCATATCAACCTCCCACGACAGGCTATCTATCTTCAAAATACTCTCCCCTTTCGCCACTTTAGCGATTTCTCTATCTACCCCTTCTTTATTCGCTCCGATTATTAAATACAGCATTTTATTTCATCTCTCCCCAATTATTACCCACGCTTGAATTGACGATAATTGGTACTCCTCTAATATCGTCAGGTAAAATAACGTCCTGCATTATTTTTTTTATTTCCGGCACCACCTTCTCCACCACGCCTTCCTCTATCTCATACATCAGTTCATCGTGGATCTGCATTGTCAGATACACTTTTCCTGCTAACCCCTCTTTCTCTACCCACTCGTCCACTCTATTCATAGCAATTTTTATGATGTCAGCACTCGTGCCTTGTATAGGCGCGTTTATAGCCATCCTCTCTGCTGAAGCTCGGATGAAAGGTAGTTTGGATTTGATGCCCTCGAAATATCTGCGCCTACCAAAAAATGTTTTGGTAAATCCATTTTTATATGCCTCTTCTTTAGTACTTTCCAAGTACTTAGCTAGGCCAGAAAATTCTTCAAAATATTTATTGTAAAATTCTTGGGCCTCCTTCCTTTCTGTCCCCAAATTTACCCTAAGAGCATTCACCCCCATACCATAAAGTATGCCGAAGTTTATCACTTTGGCTTTTCTTCTCATTTCTTTAGTCACTTCTAGAGGAGCGACTCCAAAAACAGAACTGGCCACGCCCGTATGTACGTCTTCTCCTCTTTTGAAAATATCTATGAGTTTCTTATCACCCGATAAAAATGCAGCGATCCGAAGTTCTATCTGAGAATAATCGAAAGCTACTAGTTTGAAATCTTTGGGAGCTAGGAAAGCGTTCCTTATCACTCTACCTCTCTCCGAGCCGATAGGGATATTCTGCATGTTTGGATTTTTGGAAGCCATTCTGCCTGTAGCCGCTCCGGTTTGGATAAATGTGGCATGAAGTCTATCTTCCTTGTCTAAAAGCTCTGGTATCGGCTGGATATAAGTAGAAAGTAGTTTGGAAAGTTCCCTATATTCCAAAACTAAAGGGATGATAGGGTGCAAATCCCTCATCTTCTCAAGCTCTGATTCTTTGGTCGATTTCGCCCCTCCAGCTGTTTTCTTTTGATTTTTGACTTCTAATTTCAATTTATTAAATAAAACATCCCCCAGTTGCTTCGGAGAACTGATGTTGAATTCCGCTCCCACTTCCTGCCAAATCTTCTTCTGTATCTCGAAAAGCTCATCGGAATATTTTTTGTCCAAATCCCTCAAAAATTTAGCGTCGATAAGCACACCCCTTTCCTGCATCTTTTTTATGACAGGCAGGAGAGGTCTCTCTATCTCTTCAAAAACTTTTTCGCTTTCTCTTTTTTTCATCTCTTTCCATATCTCCTCTTTGGCTTTGGCGAAATCTTCCGTCTTACCAAAAAACAAAATGTCTTCCAAGTTCGGATCAGTCTTATTTGAATCCACTACCCACAGCGCCACCTTCGCCTCCTCCAACTCTTCTCTGTTTATATTTTCTTCAATCTTTTCTTCTTTTCTTATTTCCCCGCCCGAAACGCTCTCGCTATCGAGGCGGGCGGGCTTATTTCCTTGCCCTATTACCGCTTCCAACTTCCCTCCCATACTCCTGAACTCCAGTTCCTGAAAAAGTTTCTTAGCTTTCGCCAAATCCACCCCTTCTTTCCATGTTTTCTCTGGTAGTTTGAAATCTATCGGTGCGTCTCGCCTGATGGTTGCGAGCATTTTACTAAACTCCGCTTCTTCTTTACCCTCTTTCAAAAGTTCTACTATCCTCTTTTTGATTCCGACTTTTTCAAATTTAGCTTCCGCCCCTTTCTTCGCTAATTCTTTATATATATTTTCAATGCTACCAAAATTTACAATAAGTTCTGTGGCTGATTTTTCGCCTATACCTTTTATACCGATAATATTATCCGATGGGTCACCACGAAGTCCTTTAAAATCGGGTAAGAGCTTAGGTTCAAATCCAAATCTTTCTTTTACTGCTTTTTCATCATACAAAATAGTATCTGTTAGGCCCTTTTTTAAGGTATATACTTTTACCCCCTTGCCCACAAGTTGCATCGTGTCCATATCACCCGATGCAATAATTATGTCTACTGGCACTGATATGCCCGATTTTGCTAAATCACCTTTCAATTCTTCTACAATAGTACCGAGTACATCGTCGGCTTCAAAGCCTTCTTTGGAATACACTGGTATGCCAAGGCCTTCGCACAGTTCTTTCGATTTTTCAAGTTGCACCACGAGCGCATCATCAGTTTTTACTCTGCCGGCTTTATAGTCTTTATATACTTCATGCCTGTATGTCGGTTTAGGCAAGTCATAAGCAGCTACGATGTAATCGGGTTTTAGGTCGGCCACTATTTTAAGTACCATCAGGACAAGTCCATAGAGAGCTCCCGTCGGCTCCCCCTTACTCGTCGCAAAGTCAGGCAAGGCGTGATATGCCCGATGGATAATAGCGTGCGCATCAAGCAGGACCAATTTTTTATTCTGATTACTATTGGATTTTAATTTTTCTTTCATTTTCATTCACGTGTTCGAAAAACACTTTGTTATGCGGAGGCATTATTCCTTCTATCCTTTCTGGCCACTCGACACAAATCAAATTTTTGGGGAGAGCTGTTATTTCATACCAACCGAGATGTACCATCTCTTCTTCTTTTTCTATTCTATATGCGTCTATGTGTATCAAATGGGAAAAGATGCTAGAGGGTGAGGTCTTGTATATTTTCATAATAACAAAAGTCGGGCTCTGAACAGTTTCGATAACACCCAAAGCCTCTGCCACATATTTCATAAAAGTAGTTTTGCCCGATCCTAATTCACCATAGAGCCCCACTACTCTCGCTCCTTGATGCTCTCCAAAGGAAAGGGAGCGAGCAAAATCATGAGCAATCTTGGCGGTTTCTTCAGTGCTTGTGGAGAGATACTCTTTCATAAAGGCATTTTAGCACAAAGAAAAACGCCTCGCGCACAGCTCTTTGGCCATGTCGCGAGGCGGTTTGTCCAGCTGTCGGGGGAGGAACTTAAAAGATCGCGTTTTGTTGCTGATTCCCAGCCTGGCGAACATCCCAGAACTGGGTCAAGTTTTGACCCCCGCAGACATTGTACGTCCGCGTGACGGACGTGACAAATGCCCCAGTCTCCGGGTTGTGAGCGGCAACCGTCACGTTGAGCCCGCGGCAGTCTCCCGAAAACTGCCTGAAAGGCAAGTTTGCCTTCTGCCCCTGAACGATCTCTACGGCGACGCTGTCGACCGAAGAGATGGCGTCCACCCGCAGAACAAACGTGGTGATGTTGTTCACGGTGAGCAAGAGTTGGGGTGGAAACAGCCCCCCGCGAATTGGGATCGAGGGGGTATAGATATTGGGCCCTCCCGACACACTCACCTTGGTTAGACAGCCGGTGGATAGGACCATGGCCAAAATGACCACGGTAAAAACCAAAGATTTCGTTTTCATACTAATCTCCTCTGCTATATATTATATCACACCCACTGCTTTTTTGCAAGGTAAACAAAAAATACACCCGATCCCGCATTCCCTCCCCTTAAACAAGGGGAGGGCAGGGTGAGGTCATGTGTTACAATTAATTTATGACTGTTATTTTTAATGAAGAAAAGCAGAATCAGAAGTTGGATGAAATACGCGATGCAGAAAAAGAAGATTTGTCGCGAGAACTTTCTAAAAAATATAGCTTGCCCTATATCGACCTCTCTGTCTCCCCTATCAATATCGACGCTCTGCGTGTAGTGAGGGAAGATGTAGCTCGCAAAGCGGAAGTGGCTCCATTTAACATCGTGGACAAAAGAGTAGCTTTAGCCATATTCTCTCCCAACAATCCGATGACAATCGAAGTGATCGAGGATATGAAGAGACGCGGTTTTATCCCAAATCTTTTTATGTCCTCTAAAGATAGTTTAGAAAAAGTCTGGTTGCGCTACAAAGATCTTTCCTATTCTTTCGAAACCAAATCAGGAGCGATTGATATTTCCAACGAAGAAATACTCTCCATCACTGAAAATGTTCGCCATATAGAAGATGTGAAGAAAATGATCGAGGAAGTTCTATCCCAGAAGAAAAGCTACCGTATATCGAAAATACTAGAAATAATTTTAGCTGGAGCGATCGCTCTCAACGCTTCCGATGTTCACCTAGAACCAGAGGACACTTATGTGCGTTTGCGTTACAGGCTCGATGGAGTGCTGAAAGATATTTTGAACTTCGACAGCGACACTTATAAATTACTTATTTCTCGTATCAAACTAACTTCGGAAATGAAGTTGAACACCAAAGAAAAAGCTCAGGATGGCCGGTTCAGTATCAAGATAAGGGATGAGGAGATAGAAATACGTTCCTCTATCATCCCAGGCGCTTATAGTGAATCAGTGGTACTAAGGGTCCTCAATCCAAACGCTATCTCTGTCCCTCTTGAAGAACTTGGTATCCCCGATAAATTACTGGAAAATATATTGCACGAGCTTCGCAAACCAAATGGCATGATATTAAACACCGGCCCAACCGGAAGCGGTAAAACCACTACTCTCTATGCATTCCTAAAAAAAATACACACACCTGATATAAAAATAATCACCATCGAAAATCCGATTGAATACCATCTTCCTGGAATAGTGCAGACTCAAACAAACGAAAAAGAAGGTTACACTTTTCTCGAAGGTTTGCGCAGCGCCTTGCGTCAGGATCCAGATGTCATAATGGTCGGCGAAATTAGAGACAGCGAAACAGCAGAGATAGCAGTAAACGCTGCCTTGACCGGCCACTTAGTTTTTTCTACCCTACACACTAACAATGCCGCCGGCACATTCCCCAGGCTTGTAGACCTCGGAGTAAACTCAAAAGTTATTACTTCAGCTATAAATATCGCCATGGCCCAGAGACTAGTAAGGAAGCTTTGCCCCGATTGTCGTAAAGAATACATTCCAAAACCGCAAGAAAAAGAAATCGTCGACAAAATACTCTCTGGCGTAAAGGATAGAGTTTTTGCAGATAATTTACATTATGAAAAATTTTTTGAACCTGGCGGTTGCGAAAAGTGTAATATGTCAGGATACAAAGGCAGAATTGGAATATTCGAAGCTATTATTACCGACGAGAATATAGAAAAGATAGTTAGAGAAAATCCAAGCGAACGAGAGATAAATCAAGCCGCCGAAAATCAAGGCATGCTTACCATGAAGCAGGATGGCGTCATAAAAGTAATAAAAGGAGTAACTTCATTAGAAGAGTTGGAGCGAGTAATCGACCTATGGGGATAAAATAATTGATTCGGCACAGTTTATGTGAAGAATTAAACTTATAGAGAAAAAGTGCTAAAAGAAAATCAGCGGCATGAATCTCTAAGCAACACTTTCAATAGTCATCAAAAGTTAAGTGGTTCGCCAAGGATAATTCCAGCACACTCTACCGAAATAGAGTACCAGAATGTCCACGCAGAAACGCTCAAAAAGCCGTAAGGCTTCCGTTGCTTAGAGATTCATGCCGCTGATTGTGAAAGATTCTGGAAAGCAAGAGTTTTATACCTTACAGCTTGCTTTATTTCAACTCGAACAGAAGTATAGCATACTAGCTTAATTATGTCAAGCCGAGATAAAATGAGGCTTTTTTGAGTTATAATCAAGTCTCCATATGGCTAAAAGCACCAAAAAGGAAGAGCGTGAGGAAGGAGCAAGCGGTGATTTTCTCGATCAAACACTGCGCCCCTCGAAGTGGGATGAATATATCGGTCAAGAAACAATAAAGAAAAACGTTCACATTCTTTTGGAAGCTGCCAAAGAACGTAAGCATCCCCCAGAACATATTTTATTCTATGGCCCTCCAGGACTTGGTAAAACCACTCTAGCTCACCTCATTGCAAAAGAGAGTTCATCGCAAATGAAAATTACTTCCGGCCCAGCAATAGAAAAAGTAGGAGACTTAGCTTCTATCCTGACCAATCTTTCTGCCGGAGATATTCTTTTCATCGACGAAATACATCGCCTGAATAAAACCGTAGAGGAAATACTTTACCCGGCTATGGAATCAGGCTCACTTGATATTATTATCGGCAAGGGCCCATCGGCACGCACTATTCAGCTGGAGCTCCCTCCTTTCACTTTGATTGCTGCCACCACTCGCATCGCTATGCTCTCTTCCCCACTTCGCAGTCGCTTTTCTGGAGGAGTTTTCCGATTAGAGTTTTACACCGAAGAAGAGTTATCAAAAATAATTGAAAGGTCAGCTAAAATTTTAGGTGTATCTTTGAGTAAAGAAGGAGCCAAGAAAATAGCGGGGAGAGCCCGCTTCACCCCAAGAACAGCAAACTATCTTTTGAAAAGAAGTCGCGACTTCGCTCAGGTCTATAAAAAAGAGTTAGATGAGGATGCTATACATGACGCCCTGAAACTCCTAGGCATCGACCATCTCGGATTAAACGATTCCGACAGAAAGCTCCTCCAAGTAATGGCTGATAAGTTCGGAGGAGGCCCTGTCGGCCTCGGCACCTTAGCCGCCGCTCTAGCTGAAGAAGAAGCTACCATAGAAGAATTCAATGAACCTTACCTTCTGCGTCTCGGCCTCCTCGAACGCACTCCCCGCGGCCGCACCCTCACCAAACTAGGTTATGAGCACTTAGACTTGGATTTTCCTAAAAATAAGTTATTTTAAAAATATGTCCGGGCATAATAAATGGTCAAAGATAAAGAATAAGAAGGCGGTTACTGATGCTTATAAGGCTAAAGTTTTTTCTAAACTTGTGAGGTTTATTACAGTAGAATCAAAGAAGGCTAAGGGTGATATAAACTCTCCCGGTCTGCGCACGGCTATAGAAAAAGCAAAAGCTGAAAATGTGCCGAGCGACAATATCGATAGGGCTATAAAAAAAGGTTTGAGTAGCGATAGTGGTGAAATGGAACAAATTACATACGAAGCATACGGCCCAGGAGGATGCGCTATCATCATAGAAGCTCTGACAGATAATAGAAATAAAGCAGCACAAGAAATAAAACACATTTTATCTGAAAATGGTTACGAACTAGCTACACCCGGCGCCGCCTCGTGGGCTTTTACCAAAAGTGCCAGTGGAGAATGGACTCCAAATATAAAAGTAAACGTAAATGAAGCAGACGGAGAAAAACTATCTACTCTAATAGAAGAACTGGAAGATAATGATGAAGTTCAAGAAGTTTACACCAATGCTGAGTGAAGTTAAAAGTAAAATTCTCGGTATCGATCCGGGTTATGGCCGGCTAGGAATTGCAGTCATAGAAAGCATCGCTAGAAAATCGACACTTATTCATTCAGAATGCTTTGAAACAGATAGCAAGCTTCCCCATCCAGAACGTCTAGCTCTAGTTTTAGAAAAAATAATAAAAGTTATAACTAAATACGATCCTGACGTATTAGCCATCGAAACTCTTATTTTTAGTAAAAATGTGAAGACTGCTCTAAAAGTGGCAGAAGTAAGGGGACTAATAATAGCTGAAAGTGCTTCAAGAGGTCTACAAATTTCAGAGCATCATCCAAATGAAATAAAGATGGCGGTTACAGGATATGGCAGGAGCGACAAAAAACAAATTATTTTTATGCTGGAGAAAATATTAAAAATAACTAAGCATCTGAAATACGATGATGAGTACGATGCCATCGCCATCGCCCTCACCTCCGAAGCGCTTATCCACAACTTTAAGGAAAAAGTATTTGAAAAATAATTTGATTGAAGCAAAATAAAAACACATTAGAAGTTAGAATAAATTTAAACATGCCAGACGAAGAAAAAGATTTAGGAGAAATTGATCTAAATTTACACGATGCAGAAGGTGACGATCTAGGTGATCTAGATGATGATGAAGAGGAGGAAGAGGACCCTAGCGAAGACGAAGAAGAATAAAAGTTTTCTTACCTATTTTTATTTTTCTCTCTCTTCCTACGGCTTCATTTGGATCAGTGATTTTTGTGTCAGGTAAACTTGTTTGGTCAGAAACAGCTCCAGCTTCCACAAGCCTCCGGTATTCAGTCTTGGATGTTACAAGCCCTTTCTCTGTCAGTACATCAATAAGTTTCTCCTCCTTATCTGCCTCTACTACCACCGCATCTTCTGGAAACTCCCCTTTAGAAAAAGTGTTTTCAAATTTTGCTAGTGCTTCTTTTGCTTTCTCTTCATCGTGCAACTGCCCGATGATAATAGTAGCGACGCGTTTTTTCAAATTCATAGCGTCTTTATCTGTATTAAAACCATTTATTTCTTCTGTCGATATATCTGTCAGTAGATTAAACATAGGTATAACGGCATCATCACCCAAGGCCATAATTTTACCAAAAAGATCAGCTGGTTCATCTGTTAAACCGATCACATTACCCTCGCTTTTACCGATTTTTATTCCCTTAGAATCAGAAAGAAGCGGGGTTGTCATGACAAATTTATCTTTACCTTTCATAGCTTTGAGTAAACTCCTACCAGCAAGCATATTGAAAGTCTGATCGGTGCCCCCCAATTCCAAATCAACCTCCATCTCTACAGAATCGTAAGCTTGGAGTAAAGGGTAAAGAAACTCTCGAACATTTATAGACTCTCCGTTTTTCAAACGTTCCTGAAACATATCTCGCTCAATAAGCTGTTGGACTGAGAAATGCTCGGCTATATTTAGAATGTCTGTTTTTGTTAATTTATTTAGCCAATCACCGTTATACAAAATTTTAATTGGATTCGGCCCGTCAAAACGCACTATTTTGGAAGCTTGCTCAAGATAACCTTTGGCATTTTCTCGAAGTTCTGAACTGGTAAAAAATTTCTCTCTTGTTTTCTTTTTGCCAGTAGGATCTCCCGCCTCTCCAGTACCATCACCAATAAGAAAAACCACCTCATGTCCCAAGTCTTGCCACTGCCTATGCTTACGCAAACCGACCATGTGACCTAGATGAAGTTTGTCTCCGGTTGGATCAAAGCCTTGGTAAAGTTTTATTTTCTTGCCACTCTGCAAAACTTTCTCCAATTCCTCTTTACTAGGGTAAATCTTCGCTACCCCACGAGTAAGTAATTCTTCTATTTTCTCCTTTTCATTCATACAAAAACTCTATCATAAAAGGCTAATTCTTGGTATAATCGCATTTACATGAATCTCCGTATTTTTTACTTTAAACACCGCCATGGGCTCAAAACAGCCGCTATTTTTTTATTAGGTTGCGCTTTGCTTATAGGAGCAGTAGCCATCCTTTGGATTTCAAGCTTCAAAGTACCTTCTCTCCAAGCTATCCAGGAACGCAGAGTGGCTGAATCGACCAAAATATACGACTCTACCGGGAATGTCCTTCTCTACGATGTATCACAAAACACTAAAAGGACGGTTGTACCGATAGAGGAAATTTCCGATTATGCTAAAAAGGCCGCCATAGCAATAGAGGATCAGGATTTTTATAATCACAAAGGAGTGAAGCCGACCTCTTTTATAAGAGCGATGCTCGTCAATTTGACTTCACTCTCTTTCAGCCAAGGTGGCTCCACCATTACTCAACAGGTGGTTAAAAATTCTATTCTGACAAATGAGAAATGGATATCAAGAAAACTAAAGGAGTGGGTGCTTGCTATCCGACTGGAGAAAGTTCTTTCCAAAGATGAAATCCTTTCCATGTACTTAAATGAAATTCCGTACGGAGGCACCATGTACGGCATCGAGGAAGCTAGCGAAACCTTCTTTGGTAAAAACGCTTCGGAATTAAATCTGACTGAAGCCGCTTATGTTGCCGCTATTCCTAAAGCTCCTACTTTTTATTCGCCTTACGGTAAAAATCGCGACAAACTAGAAGCAAGAAAGAATTTAGTCCTGGCCGAAATGCTAGAAACAGAAGTAATTTCGGAGGAAGAATACAACAAATCAAAAGCTGAGGTGATCGAGTTTAAACCAAAAGAGGATTCGAGTATTAAAGCTCCTCATTTTGTTTTCTATGTCATGAGTCACTTGAAAAACAAATACGGTAACGACGTCCTGGAAAAAGGAGGCCTCAAAGTCAAAACTACTCTAAATTATGAACTGCAGGTGATGGCTCAGGATATCGCTCACGATTATGCTCTCGAAAATGTTATCAAGTTTAAAGCTGAGAATGCTGCTCTCACCGCTATCGACCCGAAAACTGGAGGCATCTTAGTCATGGTCGGCAGTCGCGATTATTTCGATCCTGAAATCGATGGGGCTTTCAATGTTACTTTGGCCAAAAGGCAACCAGGCTCCACCTTCAAGCCTTTCGTCTACTCTGTCGCTTTTCAAAAAGGCTACACTCCGGAAACAATTCTATTTAATGTTAAAACCCAGTTTGCTACCGCTTGTGCCCCCGATAATCTTACTAGTCTAAACACTTGTTATTCCCCCGACAATTACGACCTCAAATTTACTGGTCCGATGACTATAAGGAATGCTTTGGCTCAATCAGTAAACATCCCTGCAGTGAAAGCTCTATACCTAGCAGGAGTGCAGGATTCTATAAGGCTAGCTCGCGACATGGGTATGCAATCCCTCTCAAACAGAGGCGACTATGGCCTCACCCTCGTTCTCGGAGGTGGCGAAGTTACTCCACTTGAAATTACTTCAGCTTATTCCGTCTTTGCCAATGAAGGTATGAGGAATGAAGTCAATCCGATATTGGAAATCACTGATAAACAAGGAAACATTGTGGAAAAACTAGAGCCTCATCCGACTCAAGTTTTGGAAAAAGAGATTACTCTCAAAATTTCCGACATTCTTTCCGATAATGAAGCTAGGGCTCCCGCCTTTGGTGCTTCTTCCTTCCTCCATTTTCCTTCTCAAGATGTAGCTGTCAAAACCGGTACCACCAACGACTATCGTGATGCCTGGATCATCGGCTACACTCCCTCCATCGCTGTCGGTGCTTGGGCTGGCAACAATGACAACTCTCCGATGGATAAACAAGTAGCCGGCTTTATCGTCGCTCCCCTCTGGCGCGCTTTTATGGATCGAGCTCTTCACTTCTATCCCAACGAATCTTTTGAAGAACCAACTCCGGAAGATACTACTTTACTAAAACCAATATTAAGAGGAGTGTGGCAAGCCGAAGGTGGGAGTGAAGGAGTACATTCGATTCTATACTGGGTAAATAGAGCTGACCCTCGAGGTCCAAAGCCAGAATTCCCTCAAAACGATTCTCAATTTGCCAACTGGGAATACGGCGTTCAAAAGTGGCTTCAGGAGAATAGTTTCATCCAATCAACTGTAAACTTCCAAGGCCAATAGCTATAAAACTCCTATTTCTAGGCTTATTTTATAATTTTGCACAATTTGCTATTGACATATAGCTTGTATTCTGCTATACTTTAGGACAGAGGAAAGGAGGGTTAGCCCAATGCTAAACCCGAATGGTTCAGGAACGTCGCCCCGCTACTTGCGGAGCAAAGGCCAGCATGGCCAGGATCTCATCGAATACGCCCTGATGGCCGGTTTCGTGACCGTCGCCGCGGCCTCAATAATGCCGGGAGTAGCGGCGTCCATCAAAAACATCATGGGAAGGATCGAGAGTGCCATGTACGGCGAGACACCGATCAAGGCGGCCATCGCGATCGACGATGACTACGTGATGATTCGCATCATCTCTGCAGTTCTAGCTGTGATGTTTTTGGGATTCATCGTCCTGCGCCGCAAAAAGAACGTCGAGTAAATCCCGCCGGCGGCACATTCGTTGCCGCCACAAGCCCTGCCAAATCCCCTCCAAAAAAAGTTCCCGCCAACAGCCCCGCGACCGTCAAAAGTCGCGGGGTCTTGCCTTATGTAGTTTTTAAAAAGATTATCTAATCTCTTTTACTTTAAAACCAGCAGAAGTGAGTTCGGAGATGATTTTGTCTTTGCGCATATAGAGTTCGTTTCGGATGATGGGAGTTACGGAAAGGCGAAGGACGCCTTCTTCGAGAGTAAAATTATTTGGAGTGAGGTTTATACCAGTAACTTTTTTAATAGCATTTGTAATCCCCTCCTTCGAGGCCGCACTCTCTTCTTGTATTTTTGCAAACTTCTGAAAAAAACTTTTAATGTTTAACATATTGTTTCTTCCCCGCTTTACCTCCCCTGCTCAAAGGGAGGTCGACACGATAGTGACGGGTGAGGTCTATCTATTCATCGGCATCACCACATAGCTAAAACTTTTATCCCCCGCCCCCTGTATAATCATCGGCTTCCCGGCTCCAGAGAGCTTAAGCTCTAGGCTATCCGAATCAATCGACTGCATACAATCCAGTATATATTTATGATTAAAACTTATCTCCATCTCTTCCCCCTCTATTTTTGCCGGCACATCCTCCGTGTATTCCCCCACATCATTATTTTTGGTGGCAATGGTAAACTTCCTGTCTTTCGGATTTACTTTGAACCTGACCTGGTTAAACGCGTCAGAGAACACTTGGGCCGAGCGTATGGTCGAAACAAAATCATTTTTGAGTACAGTGACAAAAGTATCCGATGATTTAGGGATGATCTGTTTGTAATCAGGAAACGAGCCTTCCACAATTCGCGATACCAGGAAACCGTCAGTAAAAGTAAAGCTGACCTGATTTTTATCAAAAGATATTTTTATTTCTTCATCATAACTCTCTATGATTTTTATAATATCTGGAATATTTTTAGAAGGTAGGAGTATAGATTGGAAGTCGGTAGGTTTTTTATAGTGCACCTTTTTCTCCGCCAAACGGAACGAGTCAGTGGAAACAAAAAGTAGTTCCTGTTCCCCCGGAGCAATGTATACACTTGAGAGTTCTGGTTTTATGCTGGAATTTGAGGCGCTGTACCAAACCGATTTTATGCCATTTATAAATTCTTTTGGCTTTATCGTTGTTTCTTTACCAGAAGAAACCTTAGGAATCTCTGGGAAATCTTCACTCGGAATACACTTGATAACACTTGAATTGTTCTTGGTCGAAACAGAAAGATTTCCATTATTCAAAGCCAGAGTGAGAGTAGAATCGTTTTTGATAGAAGAAAGGAAACCAAGGAAAACCTGGGCCGGTACTGCCACTACTCCACTTTCTTCACATTTTACTTTCAAACTGAGTTCCAACCCAATATCCAAATTAGTTGATTTTACTTTCAACATTCCATTTTCTTTATCCACAGTCATATACACACAAGAAAGTACTGGTAGGGAGAGATTTTTCCCTGTAGCTCTTACGGCTTTATCGATTATTCCGAAAATTTGTTTTACTGTAGTTTCGATTTTCATCTCTTTTTAATTAATTATTCAAATAAAAATTTATTAAGCCTTATTATGGGTGTGTATATGTGGATATCCACTAAAAATGTTTAATCCAAACGTTTTTAATGGATATAACTTATTTTTGAGTTGGGTATTGTTTTGTGGAAACTGTGAATCTAACATTTTTATTTTTCTATAATCCAATTATATTAATTTTTTTAAACACCTTATACACATTTTATCTTCAGGTTATCATCGATCTTATCTGTTGAATTTCTTTTACCAATAAATCATTCGACTTGATATCGTTTTTTATTTTTTCGCAGGAGTGGATTACAGTGGTGTGATCACGGCCACCGAGCTTTTCCCCTATAGATGGGTAGGAGATGCTGAAATCTTCTCGTAGTATGTACATTATTATCTGCCGTGGCTTGATGATCTCTTTTTTTCTAGTTTTCTCATATATACTTTCCTCGTTTATTTTATAGAAGTCGGAAATTATTTTTATTACCTCCTTATATGAGAGGGTCTTTTTTGGTTTAGTGTTGTTCTTTATCAGATCTCTTATTTCGTTAAAATTAAGTTCCCTTTTCTTTAGCTCAGTCTGGACCACTATGGAGTTTATTATTCCTTCTATGTCTCGTATGTTGCCCAACACCTCTTTAGTCAGGAAATCCAGGGTTTCTTGGGAAGGCATGAAGCCAGTCGAGGAAAACTTCGATTTGATTATAGCCATACGCGATTCGTGGTCAGGTTCTGGTATATCGACGATCATGCCTCCGCCAAATCTGGATTTGAGGCGAGCTTCTATATCTGGGATCATGTTTGGATGCTTGTCTGAAGAGAATATTATTTGTTTGTTGTTATCGTGAAAGGTATTAAAAAGGTGGAACAGTTCCTCTTGAGTCTTCTCTTTGTTGGAGAAGAACTGGATATCGTCCATGATGATGACATCGTATTTCCTGTATTTTTCTTTAAAAAGGTTTACTTTGTTTGCTTGGACAGAATTTATGTAATCTACTGAAAATTTTTCCGAAGTGGTGTAGAAAACTTTCTTTGAGGGGTAATTGTTTTTCACGTAGTTTCCTACCGCTTGTATCAAGTGAGTTTTGCCGTGGCCAGTTGATCCGTAAATGAAGAGTGGGTTGTAGGCGATACCTAAATTTTTGATTACTGCTTGGGCTGCCGCGTTTGCCAGTTCATTAAATGGCCCCACAACAAATGATTCGAAGGTGTAACGCGGATTTAGGTTGTCCTCCTTGTTGATATAGAAATCGTTGAGAGGCATAGCTCTAGTGGGAGAGACGATGGGTTTAGCTGGTATGGTATTTTTCTTCCTTTCGTCTTTGGAAACCATGTATTCCACTGAATGTACTCCTGGGGAAAGAGCTCGTAGGGTTCGCAATATGGTTTGATGAAACTTTTTGAGAAGCCATTCTTGAACGAAGGTGTTTGGGACTGACAGAAAAACTACACTTTCCTCGAACCTCAATATATATGTATCCCGGAACCAGGTAGTGAAGTTAGCCTTTGAGATAGACGCTTCCAATTCTTCTAAAGTTTTATCCCAAAGTTGTTTTGTGTCCATCATAACGTGTTTGAAGATTTCTTCTTGAAACCAATTATATATAAGTCTAACTTTTTTCAAACTTGTTAAAATCTTAAATGCTGTTTATAATGTGTGTATAAGCATTAGTACGGTAATGAAAGAATCAAATTAAAGATCATGTCAATCACCTATCAACCAAAAAAAAGGAAAAGAGCAAAAGCCCATGGATTTCTAGTACGAAAAAGGACGGTTGGCGGAAAGAAAGTGGTCCTGGCTCGCCGCCGCAAAGGGAGGAAGAAGCTTTCGGTTTAGTTTTAACCACAATGTTACCGAAGACAAGGAGAATCCCTCGCAACCTTTGGCCTTCCAGTCGACCCGGCAAGGTCTATAAAGGACAACTATCTTCCCTCTATGTTTTCGAAGGTAAAGGACATACAAGGTTCGCAGTCTCTATTTCTAAAAAGACAGCCAAAAGGGCTGTCGATAGGAATAGGATAAGGCGTTGGGGTTATAGGGCTTTAAGCGAATTTATGTTAAAAATAAAACCTGGTTTTCTTTTTAAACTATCATTTTATAACGTTCCTATAGAGTATAAAGAAGTAGAGCAAGAAGTAAAAACCCTCCTATTAAAATCACATGATATCCTTCTTTAAAATAATAATTTATACTCCCCTCTATAATGCCTTAGTCTTTATTCTTGATGTCTTGCCTGTGGCTGACATAGGTCTTTCTGTCATAGTTCTTACTCTTCTCGTCAAGGTCATTCTCTACCCTCTCGCGAAGAAAACCTCTGTTACTCAGCTTCAAATGAAGGAACACCAGAGTGAGCTTGATGAAATAAGAGAAAAGTATAAGGACAATAGAGAGGCGCAGGCTCTGAAGACGATGGAGTTTTATAAAAAGTATAAAATCAATCCATTTTCTAGTTTTGTCACCATTCTTATCCAAATTCCCATTATTTATTCTCTCTATCACATATTTACTTACGCCGGTTTTCCTTCGGTAAATAGTGAAATGCTGTACTCTTTTGTTCAGGCGCCAGAGGTGGTCTCTACCAATTTTCTAGGCCTCATAGATGTGGCAAGTAAAAATATTTTTTTAGCTTTTCTTGCCGCGATCACCAGCTTTTTCCAGATGAAAATTACTACCCCGTCTCCTTCCCCTGTTGTTCCAGGTAAGAAGCCTGATTTCAAAGACGATCTTTCCCGTGTTATGTCTATGCAGATGAGGTATTTCCTTCCAGCCATAGTATTTTTTGTCTCTTGGCGTATTTCTGGTGTAGTTGCTCTCTATTGGGCCGTGTCCAATCTTCTTGGTATTGCCCAAGATCTTTGGATAAAGAAAAGGTTAAATTTCCAAAAGCCATAACGATTGATCCTCTTTGTTTAGGAAAGAGGCGTATCGCCCGTCTTTAGAAATCATCATTTTATCTACATTTATTTTTTCATCCGTTTCTTTTTCTGGGTCGGATATAGGAGTTACAGTTTTTCTTTCTATATCTATCATGTCGACGAAATCGTTTGTGCTGAGTATCCCCTGGTACCAAGCATCAGGGTAATTACCGGAAGGTATTACTTTGGGTATACCACAAATCAAAAACAATGTATTTCCTTTCCAAGCACACTTTTCACTAAAAGTTTTTACCAAAAGATCTGCTGCTGTCTCTGAAGAAGCTGTATTGATGGATAGTAAGAAGGGAGAGCTTCCTCCAGAAGAGGTCAAAATATATTTACCATCTCCTCTTGTGAGGGCGCTCCCTCCCATGATTCCCCCGAATATCTTGCTTGTAGATTTGTTTGTTGGATTAAGTAAATAGCCGAATGATTCAGAACCGAAACTAGCTTTAGTTGTAAGTAGTATCGAATTTGTTCCAAACCACTCTATTGTCCATTCTGCTACAGTGCCACTATAAACCAGAGATGGGTTGGTGCCATCAGGATTAGCTAAGAAACCTTTCATTCCGGCCTCGGCGGTGTAATAAAATATTTTTTTACTATCAGGACTGGGAGCTATTTCTTCTATGTCTGAAGGTAAATTTGAGGTCACTGTTTCATAGCGAGTCGTGATTTCACTTGAAGTAGCTGTGCTCGATCTAAGTCTAATATAAGAAGTTTCGACAAATCCGCTCTCTCCTGCTTTTTGGGTCAGAAAGCCGCTTCCATCAGGTAGCCAAATGGCCCTGTTTATTTTAGGTATGGTAGTATTTGTAATACGACTTATTGTAGAAGAGTCAGAACGAGCCTCGTATACGTTTCCAGTACTTTTGTAAACAAATCTTACGATTGTAGTTGAACCGGAATTCAATAATACTGCTCCAGCTACAGGCTCGTTTGAAATTTTTCTAAGTTTAGGCAATTTTGTTTCTCCATCATTGGTAAAATTTGTTTCTGGTCCCACTTCTTCCTCGTTTGTATTCTGTGTTTCTACGAAATCAGTCTCTGGATTACCAAAGGGGAAGAAATTTCTTAAACTAAACCCTCTTTCTTCCATCGGAGTGCTACTTTTTTCGGATGACAAAACCAAAAACGCCGCTAGTCCCACCATCACGACTATTCCCAATATTAAAATTTTCTTTTTAGTGGACATTATTTTTCTACATGAAAGTGTGGACCGGTAGCATTTTCGTTATAAATTGCAGTTACCCCCAATTTTGCCCATTCTGCCACATGTTCTTGGCTAGTCACTTCGAAAGAAACAACAGAAAACTGACTTTGTTTTGCTTCACGTATAAAGATATTAATCTCATCGGCTCTATCTTTGTTAAGAGTCAACATGTTATCTATTTTTGCGTCAAAACAAGTGCCATTATTATGACATGGATCTCTGTGGGTTCCCGTGGGTGGATTACCTTCGCTTATCCACCAATTAATACCGTTATTATCCATACCAAAATCTAATGAAGTTGTTTGAGGTATAATACCGGCACTTAAGTTTGTTCCCGTATTTCTGAACTCGATGCTTCCATCGGTAACGTGTATGCAGTCGTTACAACTGACTGTCGCAGCAAGTGTGCCACTTGTAACTGCGGCTTCTGGTACATTGACCGTTCCCACATTCAAATCAAATGTTAGGAGGCGGGGGTTTATGGTGTAGAGAATAAGCCAAGAAGCGATTATCATGATAAGCCCATACACCGCACTTTGGATTTGTTTCTTTCCTTCCGACTTACCAGCAATGGCGTCAGTGGTTATGTATTGGAAACCGCCAAAAATTATTTTAGTTACGGCGATGACTGCCGCCAGACCTATAATCAAATTAAAAATACCAGGAATATAACTTTGTAAGTCAGCTTTCTCCCCTCTATTACCAATGGTTGTACCAGGTAACGGAGCAAGCACTTTGTACTCCAGTTGTTGTCGTTGTTGAGCAAGTTTAATCATTTGTATAATTAATTATCTTCATATTTTATATTAAAACCATTTTCAGCAAACTGTAGCATTTTGTTTAAATTTTCAGCCTTGAGGGATAGAAAGGTTTCCCCACTACCTTCAGCAGGTTTTCTAAAAGTGGCTGATAAGCCGGTAACTTCAGAGGCCGATCTACCATTCATCTGCCACTCTAAAGAAACTTGGTCCTGTATGTTCATGTGGTATGGGCTGGCCAAAACATTTATCTCCTCTCCTTCTATCGCGACACCGCCATTCACTGCCTTTTCAAAAATTATGCCGTACAAAGGATTGTTTTTGTAAAAAATTATTGATGGCGTGGTGGGGTTGAGTATTATTCTTTCTTCCGAATTAATGCCGCGCTTATTGTCGGTTACTAAAACTTCCGCTTCGATACCGCTTCCTAGAAGAGGCCCCGAAACTCTTACTGTATTTTTGCCATACCCTGACTGTCCTTCGAGCACAGTGTCATTCACTGTCCATTTGTATATCAAAGTACTAGCGTCTATTTTAGTGCTGCCAGAGTAGAAATTAGGCATGGCTGTGATCACCACTTCTCCTTGTGGTGGAAAGAGAGCTTTGCCTCTGTAAAATGGTGGCGTGTACGAGTTCGATTGCCAGAGAAGGTCGATTTCTGCTGGCCGGAGTGTGACTGTCTTTGAAAAACTAACACCACTTTCTAAAATTATATCTATCTTTATTTTATTTTCCGAACCTTTATTTCCCATTCTTGCATTAAAACTGGTCAAGCCAATGCCTTCAGCTTTTTTTACTCCTCCTATCGACCATTTTATATTCGCTGTATTCAAATTTTCTGTATACATTCTTAAACGTATGAAAACGTTGCCATTTGGTTTTGGAAATTCAGGTGCTATTTCTACACTTAATTCATCAGGGAGTGATATCCCTGGACTCATATTTAAACCACCCAAATTTATCTGAGCGTAGGTTGGGTCAGGCAGGAAAAAGTAGAAAGTAGAAAGTAGAAAGTAAGTTATTATTTTTTTTATATTCATAAAATATACAAACTAGGCCGCTTTCTTCAAAGTGCCCTGCGCTTTACTGGCGACTTTTCCAATTATACCACCCCTGTCTTCTGATCTGGTGATTAAGACTAACAATATTGTTCCTGTTGTTAGTATTGGAAGTGCGTCAATAGCAGGAAAAAGTTCAGCCACAGCTTGTGTAGCCATTATAGCTAGCCTTTTCGGGCTTGTGCCAAAAGGTACTCCTAAAATAGTCAGCCATAGCCAAAATAAGAATGTTGCTCCCACGGATATGATTGGAGAAATTACTATTCCGATAGCAACAAGAGTAAGTAACGCTTGTATCAGGTCGATAGATCCAGCTGCCGCTATAAGGCACGCTCCCATCCATAGTTTAATCCTTTGTTTTTTTTCTGGTTCTTCTTGCTCCTCGGTATTTTGACGCACTTGCGAATATTTCGGGTATCTATTTCTATGTTCTTCTATATTTGTGACTTCAACCATTTATTTTAGTCAGTTTACTTTGTTGTCCCCGCTTCTTCCAATTCCTTTTTCGCCTTCTTGATGGCAAGTATTTGAGAAGGATCAGAGGTTATTATTTGATCTTCCGTGTACGAGGCGATTATTTTTATAGCTACATGCTTCAAGCCGGCAAAGAATATGCCTTCCCCTACTCCTGACTCCAGAAGCAAGTATTTTTCTTCATCAGTGAGGTTAAATACTTCTTGCAGGCGATCCATTGAGGTGGCTGACTGCTTCAGGAGCACCTGTATAGATGAGTTGGTTACAATGGGCATACCGTAAGGCGACTTGAGAAAGTCGTCCACGTCTTGAGTGATAGTGGCAAGCCCCAGGTAATATTTCCTACCTCTTTTTGCCATACTGAGTAGGAAAGAAGCCGTATCGTCACTTTTCATCATCCACCAAGCTTCGTCGATTACCAAGAGTCTCTTCTTTATATCTCTGCGCACGGCGTTCCATATGTAGTGAGTGACGATGTACATAGCTACCGGTTTCAGCTCGTCTTCCATGTCACGCAGAGAGAAAACGATAAATTTTTTGTTTATATCGACATTCGATGGTTTATTGATGAAGTTTGACCAGGTACCTTTTGTATATTTTGAAATTCTCTGGGCAAGCGACTCACCTCCTTCCATACCGCCGAGCACTAGCTCAAAGTCAGAAAGGAGTGGTGGCTCCACCGATCTGAAATCAGAATCGGGAGTGATATCTTTCAGTGCATATGTTTCGGTGATGGCTCTATCGATCAAAGCATCTTCCTCGGCCGTGAGGCCTCCTAGCATGATTCTGAAAAGACCTACCAGGTTTATGATGTTCGATCGAAGTACGGAAGCACTTGACTCATCTTCAGCTGGTATCGGTAATTCAAATGGGTTTATGTGGTGGTCGGAGTTTAAAGATATGTTGAAATACCTGCCTCCTACAGCTTCGGCCATATATTCGTATTCTCTTTCCGGGTCGAGCACTATGACATCAGCGTCGAACATGAGAGTTCTCAAAATTTCCAGTTTAGTCATATATGACTTACCGGAACCTGATTTTGCGAATATGACCGAATTATAATTTTCCAGAGAGAAGCGATCGAAGAGCACTAGGGATGAGTTGTGGCGATTGATTCCGTATAGTATGCCCTTATCCGAGGTGAGATCGAAGGAAATAAAAGGAAAGAGTGATGAAAGTGGAGTGGAGTTTAATTTTGAGTGTACTAAAAGTTCATCGCTCCCTATAGGTAATACACTTCGGAAACCTTGTTCCTGTTGGAAAAGAGCTGGTTTTACATATACCAACTTTGATTCGAGTATCGATTTCATTTCTGACTCTATTTTATCCAACTCGTCCGACGAATCGGCGTATATCGATATGTATACTCCCACGTCAAACATCTTTTCCTGGGCTTGCTGTAGCTGATCGCGCAGGCTCTCTAGGTCCTGATAGGCAGTGTCGAGCATTGGGTCACGCACTAGGCCTTTTTCTTCCCTGCTTCGTATCTGGCTTTGTACTTCAGCTACCTTTTTTTGAAATGAGCGAAGTATTTTTGATGTTTCGAGCGGGTGGACGAATATAGAAATATCGAATACTCGATCAAGGTTTATGATTGGTGAAAACCAGTCCTCCCCCAGAAATCGTGGGTAGGAAATGACAAAGAAACTTCTCACTATTTTTTCTCCCAAAGATAGTTCTTTAGGAGTAACTTTGAGAGCACTCGGGGCTATTACGTCTCTCAGCTCCAATGAAGAAGCCTCGTATACTCCCGACGGCAGTATCGATGTCGATACTTCTTCTCTCTCCCCTTGTTTTTTCTTTAAAAAATCAAACATTGATTCGTAATTCTTTATTCTGATCAAAACTGGCTAGCCAGTTTTGATAGGCTTTTCCGTTTCGCCTGGATTGAATATTTTATAAAATAATTCGACCACTTCTTCGTTTCCGAGTCTGGCTACTCTTATGCCACAGCGTACCAGTCCCTGTTCCACTACCGATATCCTTTGTTCTAGCTGGATTTTATTTTCTTTGAAAGCACTCTCTGATTTTTCCTTTTCATTTTTACCACTGCTTCCAAAGAAACTGAATATACTTTGGGAAGTGTTCACTATAGCTGCGCCATAAGGTACGACGATAAAAAAGTTTTTAGTCATAATACTGGTCGATTCGGTAAAATTCTTTATAAAATTTATGTATTGCTCCGTTTGTATTTTCATCAGGTCGTTTGTTTGGGCCTTATACCTTTCCTCAAGGAGAGCGATGTAAGGTCTGATGTCGAGTCTGCGCGACTCGATAAAAATTTGGACTGAAAAATCGAGGGAATTTAAGAAATCTTGAAACTGGAGCAATATGGCCTGCCTTTCATCATTTGATTTAAGGGAAAAATTTAGAGAAGAAGCCATGACAATGGCCACCATTCCCCCATTGTTTAGCGTGATGACCCCTTCCCGGATGTCCTCTATAGGTACGAAGTTTTGAGTCGCATTGCTTTTGACAGCTGGCATGTATTAAATTTTATCACATGTTAGTATAATTGTTATATGCGATTCCAAGTGCCCCAATTTATCGATGTTGAAGATAAAATTTTTGGCCCTCTTACCATCAAGCAATTTGTTTATCTTGCTGGAGGGGTGGGTGTCCTAGTTGTCTTCATTACCTTACTTCCGAAATTCCTGGCTTTTGTCTTAGCCGCTCCTTTTATTGCTCTCTCTATTGCCCTGGCCTTTTATAAGCCCAACAATCAACCTTTCGTTTTACAACTTGAAGCTATGATTCGATATTTTTTTGGTGAAAAGCTTTATATTTGGAAGAAAATACCTAAAAAAGAAAATGAAAACAAAATAGCTCCTTCTACTCCTGTAGAGCTTCTAGTTCCTCATCTTTCAAATAGTAAATTGAAAGACCTGACCTGGAGCCTCGATGTTCGCAAAGCCGAAGAAAACGATAAAACCTCTGGAGCCTAGTGCCCTCCTTTATAAAAGAAACCTACAAGCAACATAATTATGACTACAGCAGAGGCAATTATATAGTTTAGTTCCATACTATTTTTTAGCCTTCATGGCGATTATAAAAATAATTGTCAAAATAATTCCTATCACTATGTATATGGTAAGTAAGTTCATGATTATTTGTTATGGCTTAACATTTTTATACTGAAGAGGAATGACGCCACACTAATAATAGATCCGAAAACAAAAGCTGGTAAGGTTACACTAACAGATTCTGAATGGATGAAGTACCCGATGACAATAGAAGCAAAAAGAACTTTAGAAATATCAGAAAAATACTTTGATGTAGTATCGATTTGTTCCTTGTTTAAAATCATCTTCTACATCTATAATTATAGCATAATTACTCGATCGATTCCCTATACGGGTCGTTGTTCCCAACATATTGCTTTGGCAACTCTCTTCTTTGTTGTTCTTCTGTCCCATTCTTGATACTAGCCTCTTGATTCATGATTCTCTCCCCTATCGGCCTCATCGCCTGCGCTTGTCTCAATATAGTCTGTTCAAACGAGTCGTAGGATTTTACTTCCGTAGGTTCTTTTTGAATTTCAGCCCAAACTGATTTAATTTCTTTCATGACTGAACCTAAAATTGAACCATTTATGGAATCAGTAATTTTGCGTGCGGTGCTATCTTCAATTAAAAGGTTGTCGACTATATTTTTTTTTAAATCTTGCCAATTTTCGAAACAGAGTAATACCATAAATACCTCATTTCGTAACTTCAGTAATTTTTCTTCTGATATTCCACTCTGTTCCCCAATCCTATTTACCGTAGATCGCCAATCCTTATTTGCCACAAAATCACTCAAAGTATTAGGTAGTTGAGTAAAGCGCTCCTCTATTATTTTTTCTGTTTCGCTGTTCATGCTTTAACTTTCTTTAGGTTTTGCCTCACCTTTATCTTCATCACTTTTTCCTTCTGCCTCTTTCTTTTTCTTATCCAATTTTTTCAAAATCTCTGCCGCCTCTTCTTCTTCTGTTTTACCTCCCGCCGCCTTTCTAATTGCTCTTGCCGCCTCTATGTTGCCTCGTACCCCTTGTTTGATTGCAGCTCCCACCACTCCTCCAAGGGCAGCTCCTATTGCAGCTCCAAGTGGTCCGGCCGCTACTCCTCCTATTATTCCTCCCATAGCGGCTCTACCCATTATTTTGTTTTTCTTTTCTACTCTATCGGCAAATTCTCGCATTCTTGCTTCCCCTGCTGACTTGAGATTTTTCCATGCTTTTTCAGCTTCTTCTGCTACTTTTCCGAGTTCCTTTGTCGCGTCAGAATAATTACCTTCGTCTATTTTAGTTTTCTTTTCCATTTCTTCCGCTCGTTTTGTTTCAGCTTCGGCAAGTTTTACATTTGCTTCGTCCAGTTCTTTCTTTGCCGCTATTTCGGCAGGGCTACCAGCTACAACTCCTAATTTTTCATGAGCTTCTCTCTTTTCTTTTACTAGTATTTCTATTTTTTTCTTATTGTTTTCTGCTTCGTTCACACTATTTTGAGCCTCGCTCTTTTCTTTACCTTTAGCATTCTTGTATGATTCTGCCGAAGTTTCTTTTGTTTCTTTAGTTTTTTCTTTTGCGTCTTTATGAGCTTTTTCTTCTTGTGCTGTGGAACCATAAACATCTTTAGCATATTGAGCTTTTGCTTTTGCATTATCCTCCACAGCTTTTTTGTAGCCATCTTTACCACTCATATCTCCTATCCCACCGAGTAAGTTTTTAGCTCCAGTTGCCTTCCCTAGTTTAGAGTCAGAAATTCCTCTTACATCGAAACTTGATTTTTGTCCTTTATTCGCAATCCACAACGCACCTCTTCCGTATGATGTTTTTGCTAATCTGTCTTTGTATTTACTGTCTAACAACATTCTTGATCCCCTACCCACAGTTTGTCTTGCGGCCATGCCTGCGACACCGATAGTGGCTCCACCCACAAATCCCGCAACAGCTCCAAAGCCTTTGGTTTTGCCGGCTAGTTGTTTGGAGAGGACCAGGGCCATGATGGTGAGGCCCATGACTAAAGCAAAATTGAACACAAGGCCGATGGCACTAAAAGGTGAATTGGCTATACCAGCAAAGCTCTGTTCTCGTGTTCCTATTGCTCCACTTGCTCCAGCCATTACTTTGAATGCTACCCAAATCAGGATCATAAAATATGGTGCAAAAAACGCCTGGCTTATTAGTGTGTCCCACCATTCTTTAAACTTGCCTCTCATTGCTGGCAATATGAAAGCAATAAAAGCCACAGGGGACAAAATCATCAGGAATAGAAGTATGATAAATCTTGCCAGGAACATAATGGCTGCGACAAAAAGAACTATAGCCATGACTATCATGGTTATCATGCCCAGTATGCCGGTGACGAAAGGTTTTTTCCCCCATATGTCATCATTTGCCCCAGTTAGAATATCTGCTTTAAAAAAACTCTGAACTCCGGTAAAACGAAGAAAAACTCCAGCAAAATCTCTTGTTTCAAAATCTATTCCGGCCAATGTTATTGTCGGTACTGTTCTTCCAGCCTCTCCGCTATTCATGATCGAATTATAAAATCCGACTGCCGCAATATTGGAGGTATCTATTACTACTTTGGTAATGAAAAGGCTGAAGTTTACTATAAGGCCGATAAGTATTATGTTTACTATTGTTTTTTTCAAATCCCCACCAATATCAAGGATAGTTTGTATGCCTGCCCAGAGGAGTACGAAAATGAAAATAATATTTCCGATGTCTCTTAGTGTGCTCCAGGCGCTATTTATAGCTCCGCCTAGTCCCTCTGCGTTATTTATCTGGCCCGCAAACTCTACTATGGTAAAGCTCAAGACGAGATTAAAAATATTTCCAGCTAGTGCAAGTATCAAAGCTCCGATTGTAAGCAGGAGCTCTGCTAATCCACTTAAAAATTGTTTTACGCAGGCATTAAAATTAAGTAATAGATCGCAGCTAGAATTACCTCTGGCCGACAAACTTTCTAGATCTGCTGACTCTTCCTGAGTTAGCTGCCCTCTTTCTGATCTTCCAGCCCTTTCCAGAATTGCCTGCTGTTCTTCAGTAAGTTGTGCAGTAACATTATTCGAAAACATTGGAGAAAAAGATACTCCTAGTGTTAGTGTCAGGAACAAAATTGTAATCAGTTTTTTTGACATCTTTTATATCTTTCCTGCGCTTATGCAGGCCGCAAGACCAGGCTCTGTTTGTGGGCTAGCACAATTTACTACCGTGCCGTCAGGCAGAGTGACAGTGTTACCCGACCCTCCATTTCCCCCGGTCTCACCAGTTCCTGCGCCGAAACCGCTTGTGTCAGGTGGGGGAACATAATTTCCTCCGAAAACAGAATTTCCGATATCTTCTGCTGAGTCGAGTGAATTTCCAAGGTTCGTTGTCTGGTTTTCTATATTTGTGCTTAGATCTCTTATCCTATTGTTGTTACTCGTATTGTAATAAGGGTCGGCATCGTTGTTTTCTGTCGCTGTTTGCAGTTGTTCTAGATAACTTTGGCTATTTGCATTTGAGGGGTCAGGTTTGCCGAGTGAAAGTAATCCTCCCAAAGCCTTGCCCACAAGTTGGTTCAAAAGAGCGCTTATTATTTCATTTATTTCATCTGCCACCTGTAGCCTACTATTACCAATCTGAAGGGTTTGATTGAGTTGGCTTTCGACTACACTCCCCGGTGTTTCGATCGGTGGGCTGTCCAAACATGGTAGTGCGTCATACTGCTCATCAGTCAAAAACTCTCTGCTTTCAAACTCGTTCAGTTTAGTACAAGGTTTTCTAAACGACAAAAATCCTTTCCCCCAGTCAAGTTCTTTGTTGGCTTGGCCTAGGCTGTTTCCTACTGAAAGATTGATCTGATTCATTCGTTGATTAAAACTTCCAAGAGGATTGTTTTGGCTATTCTGTGTTAATTCGATGAATCCCTCCCATCCTCCATCGGAAAAATCATTCATAAAATTATCAAAATTTCTCACTACTCTCGAAAGAGAACATTGGAAATTGCCAAATGGGTTGAGGTAAGCCTGGGAAAGAGCAATTTGTACCCGAGCTTTGAACGGAGCACACATAAAACGGGTATCGGGGTGGTTAAAAATCAGTTGTCCTGCCACCTGATCCCCTATTTTTTTGAAATAGGCTTCAGGGTTGGTAACGAAAGCGGGGCTTCCTTGGAAGCCGCTGTTTATCCAGTTGACTGTGGAAGCAGCTACTCTTTCGATTATCATGTTGATGATAATGAAGGCGATGGTGTCTAGACCAAACTCTTTACCCCATGTGTTGGCCGTAGTGTTTGCCGCTGTCATGGCATTGACAGCAAAATTTGCTGGATCGTATACTACCCACTGAGCCTCTGCTTTTCTTGTAAAAAGAGGTGAAAGTGATATACCAATCACAGAAAAAAGTAAAAAATTGGCGATTATTTTTCTTGATTCTTGGTTCATACTTCTTGATTCTTATTCATTATATTCCGTAATATAGGTAATAACCACGTTCTCCTTGTTTATAAACGACCCCATCTTTCAATATTTTTACCCTTATTCTATTCATCTCTAATAGCATGATCGAAAGGTTGCTCTGGTATATTCCGATTCCAGAAAGACCTTTTATTGGATCTTCTAAAACTTTAGCCATATCATTTACAGCTCCACCTAGGCCTTCTATGCTATTAATGAATATTAAATGTGACTCTACGTAAGAAGATGGCACCTTAATTTTTGCAAAGCTCTGGGCTATTTTTTTGTAATCCTCACCTATTATTTTTAATTCCTTTCCTTTTGAGATATCTTTTGTTGAAGTGAGTTCTCTAAACGCCTGTAGTTCCGCCCGACCTTTCTGACTAGAGTTATTTATTTTTAATATATTACCAAGTGCTGTGCCATACTCTTTTGTTGCTTCTTTGCTATTGTCGACCGAAACCACAATGTCCTTACTTGAGTATGTTTTTTTTGTAGCGCCAGTATCGTCACTGAAATCTGATGCTTGGTCTATTAATTTTTGTACTGATCCGTTATTTAATTCCCCATTTTGTCGCAAGGCAAGATAATTTGACATAAGAGACTCTGCGATAGCGTCAGTTGTATTGCCAGTAGAGGATTTTTGTATTTCGGAAACGTTAACTTCTGCTAAGGAAAGAGCGGAAACGTCTCCTTCCCAGTTTGTATTTTGAGGCAAATTTATTTCTGGCCCTTTTGATAAGAGGCCTGTGTTTAAAGCGATAGTAGATGGGCTTTTGATTCCTGAAGCAATAATAATAGATACCACTAAGGCAACACAAACAATGAACAGTGATATGACTTTACGACTCGGCATTTACTAATTATATCAGTCTTTTTGACAAACAAATCCAGTCATCAATATTTAAATCTTCAGCCCTGGCTTTTACTGGAATACCACATTGGTGTAGATCGGCATCTTCTACACTCAAGTTACTCTTAAGTAACTTTCTCTTATGTGCGAAGCCCTTTTTAAGTATTTCAAAGAACTTTTCTATCTTTACTTCTTTAAATTTTTCCATGCTTATGTTTCTTATCGCGATGATAGCCGAATCCACCTTAGGAGCCGGTACGAAAGAACCCGCTTTTATTACTCCTCCGTATTCAGGAGTACCGAATGCCTTTATAGATATGCTTAAAATACTTTCTTTCTTGTCCCGAGCCATTATCCTTTCTGCCACTTCTTTTTGTACCACAAATGTTATTGATTGAGGTTGGTGTTCACTCTCTAAAAATTTTCTAAATATTTCCCCAGTTATGTAGTAAGGGATGTTACCTATGAGTTTGTAATTACCAAGGGTCACCTTTGGCCAAGTGGATTCAGGCCAAGGGTGACCCTTGGTAATGCTAGTCGGAAATTTTAATATATCTCCTTCTAATATTTCCAATTTTCTTTCCTTCTTTAAATCTTTCCATCTTTCCTTTAATTTTTCCGCTAGCTCATGATCTTTTTCCACAGCGATTACCCTGCCCGCTCTCTCTAAAAGAATTTTAGTCAAAGTACCCTCTCCTGGTCCTATTTCGAGTACAGTGTCTGTTTTTTTGATTTCTGCAAAATCTACGATTTTCTTTAAAATTTTAGGATCTCTTAAAAAATTTTGCCCCAAATGTTTTTTTACTCTCATGTTTTTAGTATATTAAAATTCTATTTCTAATAAAGGCTTTCTCCTCGGAGTAAAATCTAAGTAGTCTCTTTCTATAAAGGTCTCATCCACATCGAATATAAATTCTGAAGGTATGTTTACTCCTCGGCTACCGAAAATAGTGCGACTTTGGGCATAGGTCAAAAAGAGTTTTTTGCGCGCCCTTGTTACCGCTACATAAAATAGTCTTCTTTCTTCTTCAGCCTCTTCTTCACTCACATTATCGTTTCTATTTTTATCGCTCGGGAACAAACCTTCTTCAAGGCCAGATATAAATACACAATCGAACTCCAGTCCTTTTGAGGCGTGTACCGTCATTAGTCTTACCGCCTCGTTCTCTTTTATACCGTCCTGGTCAGAAGCCAGAGAAATGTCCTCTATAAATCTCTCTATTCCCTCCTCCCCTTCCAACTCATCATATCTTTTGGCCAAAACAATCAATTCTTTCAAATTTTCTAGTCTATCAATATCTTCTTCACTTTTACTTAACGATTCTCCCATCTTGCTTGCCTCGACCACATACTTTACAGTGTCGGAGGGTTTTTTTGTCATAGCGCTTTCTTTTATTTTTTCCATTATTTTTCTAAATTGCCAAACCCTTTCTTTTATTTTTATTGGAAGTTCATTTTCTTTTCCCTCTACTATTTTCAAAAGAGTTACTTTTCCTATGCCTCTTGCTGGCACGTTTATAACACGCACCAGATCAGCTGTACTTTCCGGGTTCAATGCATAACGAATAAAAGAAAGGACATCCTTCACTTCTTTCCTATCGTAAAATCTTGTTCCCACCACTTGATAAGGAAGTCCTTCTCTTAGGCAGGCTTCTTCAAGGGCTCGTGATTGAAAATTTGCTCGATAAAGAACAGCAACCTCGTTTAAAGGTGTTCCTATTTTTACTAAGGTTTTTATTTTATTCACTATATATTGTGCTTCGTGGTTTTCATCTAGAGCTTCGAAAAGACCTATCTTTTCCCCCATTAGGTTTTGAGTAAAAAGCACTTTCTTGCGGCGTAGTTTATTTTTCTCTATTACCCTGTTGGCTACGGCCAGTATGGTTTGGGTCGAACGATAGTTTTCCTCTAGCACCACTATTTTTGCTTCAGGATAATCTTTTTCAAAGTTCAATATGTTTTTTATATTTGCTCCCCGCCATGAATATATATTTTGATCTCCGTCGCCAACAGAGCATATATTTCTATGTTCTTGGGCTAAATACTTAGCAATTTGGTACTGCACTTCGTTTGTATCTTGGTACTCATCTACATGAATGTATTGCCACTTTTTTGCATAATTTTTTCTTACTATTTCATTTTCTTTCAATAATTTTGCAGCCACTGCGAGTAGGTCGTCAAAATCGAAGGCGTTTTCTTTTTTTAAAATTTTTTCGTACTTTTGCCAGGCTTCTGCCACTATTCCTCCCATATAATCTCCTCTTTCCCTCTCTTTGTATTCATTTACTGATACCATATTACCCTTCTCTCTTGAAATTATAGAAAGGATTTTACCCGGCTCGTACTCTTTGCTGTCTAGGCCCATCTCCTTCAGAGCTTCTCGTACTGCTCTTTTTGAATCATCTCTATCGTATATAGAAAAGTGTCTTTTGGTTCCTAGTAATGTGGCATTATCTTTAATAATTTTTACGCACAGTGAGTGGAATGTACTTACCCATGGCCTTTCCTCGTAACCCAAGTGTCGGTTTAAGTTGCCTTCTTTGTGGATAAGTGAAAGTACTCGCTCCTTCATTTCTTGAGCGGCCTTATTTGTAAAAGTGATAGCTAAAATATTTTCTGGGGCCACTCCTTTTTTTACCAGATTTAATATTCTGTGTGTGATTGTTTTTGTTTTGCCTGCTCCCGCTCCAGCTAGTACCAAAACTGGTCCTTCGGTTGTGTCCACCGCTTCTTTTTGGCGTTGATTTAATTCAGAAATAAAATTCATTCCACCATATTAGCACTCGCCCGTACCGAAAGGTACATTCGGGCAGGTGGGGATTTCTTTTTGAGTTTTTGATTCAAAAGGGTATAATGAACTGCGTCTGAAGACACCACTGAATTGCTGTAAAATGGCCTATTAGAGCCATTTTTCTCTGAAAAAGCGAAATTACCATTAATCTTAGGCTTATTTTACCCAACGCGAATCACCCTCTCTGGAAAAAGGCCGAGTTTTCAAGGCTAAAAGAGAAAAATAGAGGTTTTTGGAGTACTCTGTCGTGGAAGAGGTTATTTCTGTTTGTAGCCATTACCTCCTTGCCAATCTCTGCATCTGCTGGTCTGATGAGTGCTTTATCCAGCATGTTTATGGAAGAAGAAGCACATCCAAGCTTCCAAAAAAACATCCAACACATAGCACTTCTCACTTCATCTATTTCCCCTGGTGGTTCGGAAGAACAAGATAGGGGTATCCTGGTTGACGAGAGTGCTCTACAGGCAGAAGGAGCGGATTCTTCTTTGGAGGAATCTGAAAATAGGCCGACATCCGATCAAATCAGTGTATATATTGTACGCGAAGGTGACACTCTCTCTCAGATCGCTTCGATGTTTAATGTCACAGTCAATACCATACGATGGAATAATGATTTAAAAGGTTCTGTGGTTCAGCCTGGCCAAACTTTAGTTATCCTGCCTATTTCTGGAGTGCGACATACTGTAGCAAAGGGTGATACTCTGGCTTCTATTTCTAAAAAATATAAAGGTGATCTAGAAGAAATCGCTAGTTACAACGGTTTAGAAAAAGGCTCCTCTCTTGCTTTGGGTACAGTTATCATAGTTCCTGATGGTGAAGTCACGTCTACTCCTGGTACAAGCTCTACGGTTAGACCTTCTTCAGGATTGAAAGAATATGTTGGTTATTACCTTCGACCAGTTGCTGGAGGTAGGAGGACCCAAGGTATTCATGGTCACAATGGTATCGATATTGCTGCTTCTCTCGGTGCTCCTATTATGGCCGCTGCCGATGGTCAAGTTATTATCGCCCGGAGTTCCGGCTGGAATGGTGGTTATGGTAGTTATGTGGTTCTGAAGCACGACAACGGCACTCAAACTCTCTACGCTCACCTCTCAAGTGTCAAAGTTTCTGTTGGCGAATCTGTAAGTCAGGGTGATGTTCTCGGCGGCATGGGTCAGTCTGGTAAATCTACCGGCATCCATCTTCACTTCGAAATCCGCGGCGCCAAGAATCCTTTTTAATTAAAAAATTCAAGGGGGGTTCGATCAGTGATCGAACCCCCCTTCCCGTCATCTCTTTCTCGGTTCTCCTCGACGCCCGGATACCTGGATGCCGCTTGTTACCGCTCTGTTGCGAGCGATTTTGCGCGCCGCTCGTGCCGCCGCTCTTTTGGGGTCATTGCCGCCGTTTTTGGCCATGTAACTTGCTCCTGTTGGTGGAATGCGATACAAGACGTAAACTTCTTTTTATAAAGATACTCTATTTTGTTTAGAAATCAATTTTTCTAATACATCTGAGATTTGGGGCGGTAGGAAATAGCTTCTAGGATGTGGGAAGGAGTGATATCAATTGATGAATCGAGATCGGCGATTGTGCGGGCTACTTTCATTATTTTGTGATAAGAGCGAGCGGAAAGGTCGAGTTGTTTGGCTGAACGATCGAGGATTTCTTTGGCCTCTTTCGAAAGATTTATGTGCAGTACCACCTCCCTTGCTCCCATTTCTCCATTCGATCCTACTTTGCTTCCTATTTTTTTGAATCTGTCTCTAGCTATTTCTCTTGCTTTTAAAATCTTTTCTCTCATGAGCGAGCTCTCTTTTTCTGGAATTTTATTTGTTTGGGTTGCATCCGAATTACTCAAACTCTCGTGTTCTACTTTTGAAACTTCTATCCACATATCTATGCGATCGATAATAGGGCCCGACATTTTTTTCTTATACCTTTGTATTTGGATCGGGCTGCAAATACAGGGCTTTCCTTTTACTCCGAAGTTGCCACAAGGACATGGGTTCATGGCTGCCACTAATATGAAATGAGCCGGGAAACGAGCCGAACCTCGAGCTCGGGAAACGGAAACAAACCTATCCTCGAGTGGCTGGCGTAGAGCTTCGATTGTTCTCGCTTCAAACTCTGGAAACTCATCAAGGAAAAGTACTCCTTTGTGAGCCAGTGTTATTTCCCCAGGTTTTGGGCTCGCTCCTCCCCCTACTAAGGAAACATAGGATGAAGTGTGGTGAGGCGATCGGAATGGCCTCTCTGTTACTATCGCTCCTTTTAAATTTCCTGATATAGAATGAATTTCGGTTACTTCCAGCATTTCTTCAAATGAGAGGGGTGGTAATATCGAAGCAAACGCTCGAGCGAGCATCGTCTTTCCTGTTCCCGGAGGTCCGTAAAGTGCGATGTTGTGGCTACCTGCTCCTGCGATTTGGAGGGCCCTCTTAGCCGCTTGATTTCCTTTAATATCAGAAAAATCATTTTCTGTGTCAAGAATACCTCCTTTTATTCTTGTTTGAGGCGAAGCTTTCATAACCTCTTTCCCCTCTACATGATCTATAACTTCTCTTAGATCACTTGCTCCAAAAACCTTTATGCCCTCTACAAGAGCCGCTTCATAAGCATTTTCTTTAGGTAGAAATATAGCCTCGAATCCTTTTTCTTTCGCTGCTCGGGTTAGGGCCAACACTCCTTTAATTCTTCTTAAATTTCCGTCCAAGGAAAGTTCTCCCAGAAAAATATTTTTATCAGGCCTAAAATCTATTTCCTCATTAGCCAAGAGGTAAGAGAGTGCGATACCTAAATCAAGCCCAGCCCCTTCCTTTTTTATTTCAGCTGGCGCCAGAGCGATAACTATTTTATGGTTTTGCTGCTTGGGCGACTCGAAACCACTATTTTTTATAGCTGCTGAAATTCTATCTTTCGATTCCTCTACCGCTTGGTCCGGCATACCGACTATATTGAAAGCGTGAAGTCCACGCGACAGATCGGCTTCTATATCGACAATATAAGGAGTGAGGAGGTGAGTCTGCGCGCTGTAAACTTTCGCATAACTCATATCTTTTGTCTTAATTCATATGAGCTTTGCAGGTCGTAGCCGCAGGATTGGCTTCCAGTCTATCTTCTTCTATCGCTTCTCCGTTTACCTCGCAAGTGCCGTAGGTTCCAGCCTCTATTTTTTGCAGAGCTTTTTTAACTTCGTTGTAGCGTATTTCGAGGTTTTTGACTATGGCTGTATTTTCTTCGTATTCTTCCATCTTATCACCGAGTTCGCTTTCGTCAGCCGAGTCAGTGTCAAAATCAGCAGGCTTACCTTCCCAATCCACCTCTCCATTGAGGGGCCTTTTTTTGCCAACATGCTCGAGTTCTTTTTCCAACAGAGCCAGTTCTTCTACAAGTTTTTCCTTAAAATGATTTAATTTTTCTATTTCCATTGAGCCTATCTTATCACCTTACAGTGTTCCCTTCAACGTATGCATCTACCAGTGCCTTTAAAGCTTCTTCTGATTCTGTTATGAGCACAGTCTCCTTGTCTAGAAAGGTATAAATCATCCTCACTTCTCCCTTGCTAGCCATTGCTGCTCGCGTATCTTTATTTTTGACGATTAAATCTCTGAAAGTATATATTGTGCTAGCTGTGCTGGTGGAAATTTCTTTCAAAAATGGATTGAAATTGTCGACCAAACTATTTTCCCATTCCAGCATGTCGCGGAAAGCGATGCCGAAATCTTTTACTTTAAAAGCGAAGAAAAAGTCTCTGCCTTGAAAGAGTCCAATCGACATTTTTTCTCCCAGAGTTCTTTCTAAGGCGCTAGGCATTTTCAATTGCATACTGGCATTAAATTCTTTTGAGTTAGAAATTTCTTTACCGCTTGCCTCCCCTATTTTTAATGCGACAATACCTTCTTGTTCTACTGATTTTATTCTCAATTCCCTGAGATTTTCTCTTACCGATGATGGAGAAAGTGAACTTAAATTTATTGAAATGGTGTCTCTGCTAGGAATTATATTTTCTTCCAGCACTACATTTACTGGGATTTGGCGCATTTTGAGTACGGTGAGGTATACCATAGTCGCTACTGTCCCCACGATCAGGACTATACCGATTATATAAATTAAAAAATTAGTTGAATGAGAATTACCTCTTGCTTCTGTCCTCTCTTCCCTTCTTTTTTCATTTTCTTTGATTGCGATACTGGTAACAGTTTCATCCTTTCTTTGTATCAAGCTGGCTATGTCTCCTTTGAAAGTTCGCAGTCTAGGTAACAAACCTTTTTTATGTAAATTTTGAGCGAGAGCCCCCATTTTTTCTTCTGAAGTGGGCAGAACCTTAGGTAGAGTAAGGCCTACGTCCTCTAGATTTTCCGCATTTGGTTTAAGTTCTTCTTCCACCACTCTATTCTACAATGGGTGGCCATAAAATCGAAATCTACCTCCTCATTCGTAATAGATATCTGCGAGGGTTTTCGTCCAAATCGATAAAATCATCAACTGCTTCGATCAGTCTAGCTGAAGTTGATTTGCCAAAACTAGCTATTTCCACTTGGCAACCTTCTGATTTCAAATGTTCAACGAGAGGTACGAAGTCGCCATCACCCGACACGATGACCACGACATCTAATTTTGGAGCAAACTTGATACAATCGACAGCCAGGCCCACATCCCAATCGCCTTTCTTGGCTCCTCCAGCGAAAACCTGCAAATCTTTTGTTTTGGTTTCGATACCTACTCTTTCAAGGGCTTCTAAGAATTCGCTCTCGTCTCCCGCCTCGGTGGTCACTGCGTAAGCTATAGCTCGCACTAGTATCCTTCCGGCCAAAGTGTCTTCCAAGACATTACCGAAATTTACTTTCCCATTATAAATATTTTTAGCGCTATGGTAGAGATTTTGTGTATCTATAAAAATTCCTACGCGCTGTTCCTTCTGTTTTATTACCGCCATTCTTCTATTTTACTTCAAGCCGAGTTTTTTGGCGAGAGTGCTGTACCTTTTTAGGTTCTTTTTTTCCAAATACTTCATGTGTGATTTTCTATCAGCCACAAGTCCTAAGAGTCCTCTTCTCGAGTGTTTATCTTTCCTGTTTTTTTTCAAATGTGAGGTCAGGTCATCGATCCTGCGTGAGAGTACAGCTATCTGCACCTCTGCAGAACCGGTGTCAGTATCATGTACTGCTACAGTTTTTATAATCTTAGCTTTTTTTGTTTTAGTTAACATTGCCCTAATACCATAGCACGAAGCTTAAGCACTAGCAAGTCATCAAATCTTTATCAAATGTACCCGATTCCGTATTCCCTCCCCTTAATAAGGGGAGGGTGCAGGGTGGGGTGGGTTAAGTGTTAGAATAATTGAGATATGGCTCAAACATTAGAACAATTAAAAAGGCAGTTTTTGGAATATGTGGAGATAGAAAAAGGCAGATCTCTAAAAACCGTTGAAAATTATGGCCATTATTTGACTGTTTTTTTGAAGCAGACTAAAGCGACCAAGCCAAATGATATTAGTGATACCGCAGTAAGGGAATTTAGGCTCTGGCTCAATCGTCAGCCGGTCCGTACCTACAAGATCAGGGAAACTCTGAGTAAAAAAACTCAGAACTATTACCTTATTGCTCTGCGTTCCTTCCTAAAATATTTGGCAAGGCAGGGGGTCGCAAGCTTGCCTCCGGAGAGGATTGAGCTTGCGAAAGTGGCCGAAAGATCACTCGACCTTATAAGCGACGGAGAGCTTTCCCGATTACTTGTATCCCCCAAAGGCAGTGATCTAAAAAGTTTGAGGGATAGGGCCATGCTAGAGCTTCTCTTTTCTACCGGCTTGCGTGTTTCCGAGCTCTGTTCTCTTGATAGAGATATTGATCTAGGTAAAAGCGAGCACTCCATTCGAGGCAAAGGAGGTAAAGTAAGAGTAGTCTTTTTCTCTGATATGGCTAAAGATGTTTTAAAAAGTTATCTGGCTAAACGTACTGATTTCGATGATGCTATGTTTATTCAACTTTCGAAAAATAAAAACTCCAAAAATAAAGAAGGTCTCAGAATTGATAAAAGATCGGTGGCTAGGATAGTAAAATATTATGCAGTGAAAGCTGGGATATCGAAGAAAGTCACTCCGCATATTATCCGTCATTGCTTTGCTACCGATCTTCTCTCAAACGGCGCCGACCTCCGCTCCGTGCAAGCTCTTCTGGGCCACGCTCATATTGGCACTACCCAGATATACACTCACGTTACTGACAAACACCTCAAAGAAATCCATCAAAAATTCCATAGTAAGAGATGATTTTGCTCTAAACCTTGAGGAGGTTTACAATATCCAAATGAAAATTGTTTCCTGGAATGTGAATGGTATAAGGGCAGTGCATAGGAAGGGGCTTTTTGCTCCTTTTGTGGATAAATATAAGCCGGATATTATCTGCTTGCAGGAAACCAAAGCTCAAGAGCATCAAAGTGAGGTTGATCTGCCTGAATATGAAGAATATTGGAATTCAGCCGAAAAGGCTGGCTATAGTGGCACTGCCATCTTTACCAAAGAAAAGCCTCTAAAAGTGCTTTACGGTTTACCAGAAGATTTGGTCAAAAAATATAAGCTAACGGAGGATGGTTATGGCGACCCAAACAAAGAAGGTAGGATTTTGACTTTAGAATTTGGTAGTCAGCAGATTGGCGGATTCTATGTTATTTGCGTGTACACTCCGAATTCCAAGGGTGATCTAACTCGCCTCCCCCTTCGTCACAAACAGTGGGACCCGGCTTTTCTCGAGTACGTTTCTAGCCTAAAGAAGAAAAAGAATGTTGTTTTCTGCGGCGACTTAAATGTAGCCCACACTGAAGATGACCTTGCAAACCCTAAAGAAAATGAAGGCGAGCATGGATTTACTGTAGAAGAAAGAGAGGGGCTAAATAATGTGATAAATTCAGGTTTTGTAGATACTTTTCGACATTTTACTAAGGGCAAAGGGCATTATACTTGGTGGACTCCCTGGAGGCAGTCTAGAGAGAGGAATATTGGTTGGAGGATCGATTATTTCTTTGTAAATAAAGAGTTCTTGCCTAAAATCAAAACATCGGCCATTCTTGCCGATGTTTTGGGTTCAGACCACTGTCCTGTGATGATCGAACTACATTGATTGCATAGGCTTTACCTCACAGTGTTTGCAGGAATTCTTGTGAGTGAAAAGCTCGTATAGAGCTGAAAGTCCGACTAGCAAGTATATGAGGCTTGCAAGTCCTGACGGTAGGAAGCTACCTATCCCCCATCCTAGGAACTCTAGTCCCCAGTTTAGGCCTCCTATTATAAGGAGAATGTAAGTAATCGTGTGTAAACCTTTACTTTTCATACTTTGTGTACTATTTGATAATGAGCTAATTATATCTGGCCATTCTGTTTCAGAGTAATTTTTCTGTTGAAAACCCTTAATTTTATGTAAAGCACAAAACCGCCGACGCAGTGGAGGATGGCGTCAAGGCGGTTTACAAGCTAAGGCTCATGAGAGCCGGCTAATTAAGAAGAAAGGTCCAGTAAACTACGCGCGGACCAAAGTCGTCACGTTACCCCTATTTTAATAAAAAAGTGAGGGTGTGTGTAACAAGTACTTCGGGTCTACCAGAACTTCTCCCAGTTGTACAACTATAAAGATCAATGTCGCCCCATTATTTTATGTACGAGGCAATTTGCGGCGACGTCTGATATACATCATATTGTCTTTTAAAATATTGTAAAGGACAACTGTGGATAAGCTTGACAAGATTTCTGTCAATTCAAACTTTATTTTTTAATCTACATAGTGCTTACCTCTTATATTTTTGATTCTTCCTTCTTCCTTAAAATCCTTTATTTGCTTACCTTTTTCACCAAGTACCCGTAGATCTTTAAGAGACATTTTTAGTAGTTCCGTTGTCTTTTTGTATAAGTAATCTTCGTTATTGAGTTTTGGATTTTCTACCACTTCTTCAAAAAGAGCGTACAGGATGTGTCCTATTTCAGGTCCTGGCTTTATACCCGTGATTTCCATGATTTTTTTACCGTCTACTTTAAGCATGCTTAAAGATATTGGATCCTCCATTACCTCTTCTATCATGGCTTGGTATTTTCTTAACCTGTATGGATTCTCTTTCGGCCTCCCAGTTCCGATTCGATCACAAAGTCTGACGTTTATTAAATCCCAAACATTTTCTTTACCTACACTTACGATCAGTCTTCTTACTGCAGAATGAGTGATTGTTTCAGTGTCGGAGAAGAACATGTGCCATCTAACTAGACTCGTGACTCTATTAATAGTTTCACGTGAAAACTTTAGACTTTCTAGTATCTTATTTGTTACACGTGAACCTACTACTTCGTGGCCGTAGAATGTCCATTGATTTGTTTCATTATTCCACCTGCGGCATTCTGGCTTTGATATATCATGAAATAAAGCTGCTAACCTCACATGCAATGGGTACTCCTTGTCAGCTGAATGTTGTAGTGTTTTAAGCAAATGAGTCCAAACATCATATGAATGGGCCTTATTTTGCTCTACACCTATAGATTTTTCTAGTTCTGGCACAATATAGCTTAGAAGCCTTAATTTGTTTAAAATCAATAAACCATCCATAGGTCTTTTAGACATAATTATCTTTACAAACTCATCCCTTATTCTTTCACGGGAAACTTTAGATATTAGATGGGAGTTTTCTAAAATTGCCTTCTCTGTGGACGGTTCAATAGGGAAGTCTAGTTCCACATGAAACCTAATAGCTCTCAGTATTCTTAAAGCATCTTCGTTAAACCTGTCATTTGCCTCACCTACAGCCTTTATTGTTCCACGTGAAAGATCAGCCACTCCTCCAAAAGGGTCTACGATTTCGCCATTTTCAGGATCATAAGCGATAGCGTTTATAGTAAAATCCCTTCTTTTCAGATCATCTTCTATTTTGTCTGTAAAAGTGACTAAATCTGGATGTCTTTTGTCTGAGTAAGTAGTTTCGAGCCTATATGGAGTAATTTCTATGATTTTTAATGTTTCTTCTTTGGCTTCCTCGTCTACTACTCCCACTGTGCCAAAACTATTTTCGTAGAATGTTTTAGAAAAAAGGGCGATTACTTGTTCTGGGGTTGCGTTTGTAGTTATATCCCAGTCTTTTGGTTTTTTCCCCATAAAAAGATCTCTGACACATCCTCCTACCAGGTGTGCTTTAAAAGAAGCTTTTTTTAAAGCACTTGTTACACGGGAAACTTCTTCTGGTATATCGAATTTGTCTATTTTTGCCTTATTCATAGCTTATTTTGTCTGTCTTTTTATTTTCTCCTTATTTTGAGCCATTTAGTAATTTCTAGGCCTTTATAATGACTTTGACTTTTACACAGTGTACACAGTTTTATCCACAGTTTAGGCCTATTTTAATAAATTAAGGACTCTGTCTTTAAGATTTCTATTTCTGTGCCCTAATACTACACTTTGCTCGAACTTTTTACGAAGGGCAGAATGTTGAAAAATTGTGAACAACTCGCACGCTCCGCGCGCCTCGTAACTTTGTATCATTTCTTACGCTCGGATCGCCACTTAACTCTAAAATGAATTCCGCTCACGGCTCGCAGAGCCTCGCCGTTCTGCCCCTCGCCCTCACCCGCAAATGCAATCATTCTTCTTTTTTGGCGGGGGGTGTTTTTAGAAATGGTATGAA
>DATDXE010000013.1 GCA_036517255.1 Candidatus Paceibacterota bacterium | reverse complement strand
GGCGGGGCTCGCTTCCCGCAAAATTTTTCGCGCCGTTTGAAAATTATAAAGGGGAAAAATGTGTCGTTGCCCCACCCGCCCGTGCGCCGACACACCCTCCCAATATTAAAAGTTAAGCCGACCAAGAAGGGAGCCTTTGATCGGTTCGATTATTTGATTACAGCGTCACCCGATTCAAAGCATCGACAAATCTTGTTTCGTCCTGAGGCAGTGAAATTACTTTTCTTTCTAGATCTGCACAAGTAACGACCTTACCAGACGCTCTTTCAATTCCTTTGAACAATTGTGCCGTTTGATCTAAACAGAATTTGGAAAAGGGGAGTTGCCACTCCTCTGGGATAGATGCCCATTTACCTGGATTGCCAAAAGGTAAAATGTATGGTGCGCCAACATTCTTTTCAGCATCCACAAGCCTACCCGATAAAGGCACACCAGGGTAAAAGTCCCGCTCACAAATCTCGTCGATGACACTATCGTAAGTGCGAACACATTCAACCTTATAGCCTTTATTTAGTAAGAGAACTACACCTTCTCTAATTCCAATACCAGCGTATACCGCTCCAACCTGAATGCCAACTCTGCTTATTGCTTCTCCGACTCTAGCTATAAGATCACCGCTAAATATGACATCATCCACGAGCGAGACCTGCTTAATTCCTGAACTTCTCAGTTGGCGGAATTGTTCAAGGAGAAAGGGTGCGTTTGCTCTTCTACTCAACCCTTTATCGTTACCATCAGTATCGACTTGGCGGGCAATATCAACACGAAGGTCAGACGGACAATAAACCCTATCAAGAGATAGTGGACATAGCCCGTTTTTCCTTACTAGGGTATTCAACCCACCTGAAAGTTCCTCCTCGGTTACAAATTCAAACCCTGGAAAAACTTTTGTCAGGAACACCCCAAAATCAGATCTAAGTTTTCTGAAAAAGCTATCGTCAGGCAACCTAAATTCTCTCTGGTCAGCCCATTGTTGCAGGAGATTTTTAATATCTCCCGAAACAACATAAGGACGCTGATCCAAAGCCTCTTTAATTTCAGGCTGTCCTATTGGTATTTCTTTCATAATTATCACCTCCTTTCATTCGTTTTCTTCCTAGGAAAAATTCCCTTCTATACCTTTATTACCTGAGAATGCAAAAAGCTGGACACCTCGGGGGTGATCGGAACGAGCTCCCCCGAGGTGTGAAAGTTGCACATTCATTGACGATGGGTATAGGAAGAGATTGAATGTGTAGGGAGGTTTTTTAAGGGGAGATGGAGATCAATACACAGCCAATCCCTTCTTAGAAAGGATTGGTGTGATGGACTTTTGAAGAGAGAAAAGAAGTTGTTTTAGAAGTTGCGTATTCGAGGCTTCGTCTTGGATCGCTTGACTGTAAGTACTTGGCTACAAAGTAGGCAAAAAAACTATCGCCAGCGCCGATGGTATCGGCTGCTCGAACAATCTTTGTAGGTTTTGCGCTAATGGCTTCATTTTCGAAGTAGAGAATTGATCCCTTTGAATCGAATGTAATAAGTAACATTCTTTGTTTTTGTTTTTTAACAAAATCTTTTGGTAAATAGGATATTTCTTCCCTGGTTCCTTTAACACATAAAATTGAGTCCGAGCTGAGATCCCAGTATTTCTTTTTGCCAAAATTCTCGCCGTCTCTTACATAGCCCTGGACATCCAGAAAAACCTGGTTTTTGTATGCTTCCATCCCCTCAAGATCATATTCGTCAAGAATGGTTGAAATAAGCACAGCTGAGGTGTTAAGTGATCGCCAAGAGACTTTTATTGGCTTTGCCTTTGTTTTTACTTTCCCAAATTCTCCTTTAGGTGCAACAAGGATTTCCACTTTAAGTGTTGAGGAATAGGGTATGTCAAAGGGGATTTTTTCTTCCCCAAGCACTCTCTGTAAAAAGAGAGCTGGTCCACCTTTTTGTTCACGCAACAGCAAACCTCTCTTATCAAGAAGCCTATCGGTTGCAAACGATGCTAGAACTGTAAGGTTATTTCTACTGTTCATATTTTGATTTGATAAGTTTTATAGCCAATTCGACAGCTTTTTTAGGGTTACTTACGGCTTCTGCTTTTATTCTTTTACGACCATCAAGAAATTCACCTGCGAGTTTATCACTCCAACCACCCGTTCCCGTTAGAACTATGATTGGGATAGTCGCCTGGTATGCAATGGCAATTTCTGTTAGCGTGCCAGAACCTCCACTTATGGCAATGATGGCGTCACAACTTAATACTAGAGTAAGCTCTCTCCCTCCACCTCTCTCGAGGCCACTGGCAATGACCACATCAACATTCTTTTCGACGACCTCAAGTCCTTTTCCATAAGTAACTCCAACTGTAAGCCCACCAGCTTTTTTTGCGCCACGACTGGCAGCTGTTGACAAAGAATCAAAATCCTTTTCTGCACCAAAAACTAGAGTCGCTTTTTTCTTAGCAACCCAGAAACCTACTTCTTCGGCGAGTTTTTCAACCTTTTTAGAGTATTTGAGATCAGAACACGATCCCATAACTCCGATTTGTATTTTTCTTTTATTTTTCATCATATTTTTAGTAAATAAATAAATCCTGAAAATTAACTTTCTTCATCTTATAACAGGCAATATCCTTATATTGACTGACCAAAAGAGGAATAAATTCCTCATTGTTTATCCTTGCTAACTGGAAATCTCTTAAGTTTTTATCCCATTCTTTTTGGCTACCATAGACACTAAAAAAGGTCTTTTGATTAAGCCTCTTAATTACTTCTTCATAAGCAGGCTTTGCTAACATTTTCAAAATATCTTTTAGGATTGCCTCCAAGTTGACATTTGTTTTCTGGTCATCTTTTGGTCCACATTCAATTTCTAGGGCAGGAGGTCGGCAAAATTGAACAATCGGACCATTTCTTAAAGACCGTCTCGAATACCACAAAACATTTCTCTTAATTGGTAGAGTCATTGCAAATAAGATATTTTGTAAAGTTGGCTTGGGAATGAGGGTAAAAATACCAGCGTTAGAGACTGTTCCGTGTATATCAATGATAAAGTTATACTCATTTGCTAGCTTGATAAGCTCCGCGGCCCTTCTTTCTTCATAAACAGAGCTATTGCTGTTTCCTGGTGCTGATCTGTTTAGATCGGCGTCGACAAAACGCACGCCCTTTTTTAGAGCTTTTTTATTTCCAATAACCCAATTATACCCATATAAATCCTTGGGCATTGCCTTTTCCAACTTCTTGAAAACATCAAGAGAAAAGGCTTCATCCTCATGTGTTGCTAGTATAAAAAGTATTTGTTTTTTCATAATAAAAAACCTCCCGTTCTCTAACCACCACGATTGTGGTGACTAAGGAACGAGAGGCATCAAAAAAGGACCTCCCGCGGTCCCATCCTTATTCCGTATATTTTATGGTTTATCCTATACGGCTCTCAGATCAGCTCCGCAGTGCGACACTGATTGCTGGGTTTTACGGTTCAGCCTCCGTCGAGTATTTGGCTCGCAGCTCCTGGATCGTGACTCCAGTAGTAACGCTTTTTATTCAATTGTGATGTAATTTTATCATAAATTTATGCAGTGTCAAATTTTGGTAGTATCTCGACACGCGCGGATGGGCGGGTTGGGCCAAGCGTGTCTCCTTTTTGTTTTTTTACTTCCGGCGTGAAAAAATTTGTGGGAAGTGAGCCCCTCCG
>DATDXE010000012.1 GCA_036517255.1 Candidatus Paceibacterota bacterium | reverse complement strand
CAAAGTGAAGAAGAAATTAAGATACTTGCCCTGTCTCTTCCAGAAGTCAAAAAATGGCTCAATGACAAGGAACCAAGGAAGGTACTTGTCGTGCCAAGAAAGATTATCAGTATTGTGACTTGACATATATTTGTATTAATGATAGAAATGCAGTAAATCATGAACAGCAAGATTACTTTGAACTTCAAACCAAAGGACATAACCAAGCGCCTTTTATCCATTCTCTCTAAGCGTGGTCAGGATGTTTTAATTAGTCGATACGGGTTAGGGTCAAAGTCAAGTAAGCTTACTCTCGACGCCATTGGCAAGAAATATAATATTACTCGTGAACGTGTGCGACAGATAGAAAATCATTCACTGATCACTATTCGTAAATCAAAAGTATACAAAGATGCCGAACCAATCTTTACAGAACTGAAAGAAGTTCTCCTTGGTCTAGGAGGTCTAGTTTCCGAAAAAGATCTTCTTTCCCATCTAGGCAAAGATTTAAATACTCAAAACCATTTTCATTTTCTACTGGTTGTTGGAGAAGACTTCAAACGGGAAAAAGAGGATGAAGAATTTAAGCGTCGTTGGCACGTGGACGCTGAATTGTCCAACAAGATTAAATCCGCTCTTCGTAAACTGTATTCCAATCTTGCTGATGATGAGCTAGTGCTTGAGAGTGATCTCATCAACTCTTTTCTCGAGGAGATCAAAGATTTAAATGAAAAATATAAAAATGATGAGGTTATCAAACGTTGGCTTTCTATCTCGCACAAGATTGGTAAGAACCCTTTAGGTGAATGGGGTCGCTCATCTTCTTCTAATGTCAATGCTAAGGGTATGCGAGATTTTGCCTTCTTGGTTATTAGAAAACATGGTTCTCCCATACATTTCAAAGATGTGGCTAAAGCCATCACTCAATACTTCAATAAGAAAGCGCATGTGGCCACTACTCATAATGAACTTATAAAAGATCCCAGATTTGTCCTTGTGGGTCGTGGTCTCTATGCTCTATCCGAATGGGGATACATGTCAGGTGTGGTCAAGGATGTTATTAAAAAAATTCTCGAGAAAGAGGGGTCTATGTCCAAGGAGAAAATTATTGAAAAAGTACTGAAGGAGCGCTATGTAAAGGAAAACACCATTTTAGTCAATCTTCAGAATCCCAAGTATTTTAAGAAAGATTCTTCCAATCGCTACCAAAACGTCTAAATTGCATGTAGACCCCCACACCTAAATTTGGTTAAATTTAGGTGTGGGGGTAGAATTAGGGCATGTTTAGTGACTTCATCTCTCTTTTCCAAACTGAACTTTATCTGAAAACCTGGCATTATATATATGCAACATGGCCAGCTTGGCTGCCTATCATTCTTATCTGGCTTTATGTAAATACGTGGCTGACTTACAAAAGGCGTGAATGGTTGTATAAAAAGGGAAGTATTCTCCTTGAAATCCGGATTCCGCAAAATACAGAAAAGTCTCCAGCTGCTATGGAAATGGTTATAGAAGGAATCTGGGAAGATGTCACAGATACTCTTACGGGAGTGTATTTGGATGGAGCGCTTAGGGACGTATTTTCTCTCGAGATCGTCTCGCTCGGTGGGGAAGTCAAATTCTTTATTTGGGCATTTCCTAAATGGAAACATGTTATTGAGTCAAGAATTTATGCGCATTATCCCGGTGCTGAAGTGGTAGAGGTCGAGGACTATGCTCTCAAAGTTCTTTTCGATCCAAAGACAATGAGCTTATCCGGTGTCACGACCAGACTGGATAAACCGGATGTGTTTCCTATAAAGACTTATATAGAATTTGAGCTTAATAAAACGGCCGGTAAAGAGCAGGAAGAAATAGTAGACCCACTAGCCCCTATTCTCGAGTATCTCGGCACTCTTAAACCCGGCGAACAGATGTGGATACAGACCGTTATTCAAGGTCATCGTAGGGAAGGATTTCAAGATGCTCGTATTTTTGCTAGACCTGATTATAGAGAGGATGTGAAAAAGGAAATAAGTAAGATGTTAGAAAAAATATCTTTTGTAGAACCAGAAAAGGATAAAGTTTCCGGTAAACCCAAAGCTAGGTCACTCCTTGATTTAACTAAAAGCCAAGGTGAAGTTATCGCGGCTATTGAGCGTAATTCTGCTAAACTGGCCTTCGATACCATGATGAGAATGGTTTACGTGGCACCGAAAGAGATTGCCGTTAGTAGGGTAGTTGGCTTCATCGGGGGTATGCGTCAGTTTGGTGCAAAAAATCTCAATGGCATAAGGCCTCACAAATTTATTCCCGGTATTAATTATCCGTGGGAAGATTTTCTAGATATCAGAAAGAAATACAATCAGAGGACATTGCTCGAAGCATACAAGAGACGCTCTGTTTTCAATGTGCCGTTTAGGCACGCATTGGGCAAGCCCTATGTTCTGTCCACCGAGGAACTCGCAACCATTTTCCATTTCCCCGGGGCGACCGTCACTACTCCAACCCTCTCTCGTGTGCCTTCGAAAAAGGCCGAAGCTCCGTCGAATTTGCCCATATAATGCAGAGAAACTATCTTTTTTTCTTTGGCATAGTTTTGTATGTCATTTGTTTTTTTCCGACTACACCTCCATTTTCTTTTCCTTCCGGTTCTATTATTGTCGTCCAAGAAGGTATTGGTCTTTATGAACTTGGGGAGATTCTAGAACAAGATAAAGTTATACGCTCTCCTTTCTGGTTTCGTACAATCGCCATCGTACTTGGAGGGGAGCGCGATATGAAAGCGGGTCAATATCTCATGCCTCGACCACAAAATGTCTTTGTCATTGCGTGGCGAATTTTTCATGGTGATTACAACATAGAGACGGTTAAACTAACTATTCCTGAAGGATTTACGGTCGAGGAAATTTCTACACTTTTCGATGAAAGATTTACTTTTTTCGACCATCAGGAGTTTATAAGTCAGGCGCCAGAGGGATATCTCTTTCCCGATACATACTTTTTTGAAATAACTGCCACAGCTTCTTCGACTATCAAATTACTTAACGATAACTTTAATAGAAAAATTTCTGAGAGTTTATCAAACATAGAGTCTTCCGGTAAGACACTGGATGAAATTATTACTATGGCCTCACTTCTTGAAGCAGAAGCCAAGACTGGAGAAGAACGAGAAATGGCCTCAGGCATTCTCTGGAAACGGCTCAAGCTCGGAATGCCTCTCCAGGTCGACTCGGAAACTGGTACTTATGAATTTGTAGGACTGCCCGAAAACCCAATTAATAATCCCGGGTTAGTCTCAATAAAAGCCGCGATTCATCCGACCTCAACCCCCTTCCTTTATTTCTTGACAGATAAAGAAGGAAAAATGCATTATGCTAAGACCTTTAATGAACATAAAAGAAATATTACCAAATACCTCTCACCGTAAAGTTTTTGTCGGGCTCTCTGGCGGGGTAGATAGCGCTGTTTCCGCGGCACTTCTGAAACAGAGCGGTTTTGATGTCACTGGAGTATTTATCAAAGTTTGGCAACCGGATTTTCTGCCTTGTAGTTGGAGAGACGAAAGACGTGATGCCATGAGGGTGGCCATTGCGCTAGATATTCCGTTTCTGTTTTTCGATTTTGAGAGAGAGTACAAGAAAGGGGTGGTAGATATGATGATAGCAGAATACAGGATAGGCCGAACTCCCAATCCGGACGTGCTCTGTAACAAAGAAATTAAGTTTGGAGCATTTTGGAAAAAAGCGAAAGAAATGGGTGCGGATTTTATCGCCACTGGTCATTACTGGAGTGGAGAGAAAGACCAATCATATTTTTTATGGACTTTGATTAAAAAAGATCTTGCTCATATTATTTTTCCTGTTGGAAATTTAAAAAAAAGTGAAGTACGCAAACTAGCACGTCAGTTTCATCTCCCTGTTTCAGAAAAAAAAGATAGTCAAGGTATTTGCTTTATCGGCAATATCAGTATGGACGAATTTCTTTCGCATTTTGCTTCAGGCAAGTCGGGTAGTGTTTTTAACACTAAAGGTGAAATCATAGGAACTCATCGCGGCACTATCTTCTATACCATAGGCGAACGACATGGCTTCGAGATTAAGAAAAAAAAACCAGAAGATGGGGCTTTCTATGTTTTGTCCAAGGATATGAAGACCAATACCCTGACTGTATCAAATAAAGAGCCAGAAATTATTTCTCTCTCGCCAACTAAAATTATTGTCAAGGATGTAAACTGGATTACGGAGGCAACGCCTCCGCTGAATTGTTTAGCTAGAATTCGATACCGAGGAGAAAAAATACCTGTTATTGTTAAACACTCGGTGTTTAACAATGTGACTGTGGAATTCAGAAAACCAGTACGTGGTCTCTCTCTTGGTCAATCAATAGTGTTTTACTTGCCCGCCGAAGCTTCAGCGAAGGCGGGCGATGGCGAAATTTGTCTCGGTGGTGGAGTAATGGATAAAATTTTGAGATAGAATTCTTAAAAAACTCTGTGGATAATAATTAAATCCAATACGTTACAATTATGTGGTCACGGAAAAGTAACGTATGGGTAAATTGGAAGATAAAAACCGAAAAAGAAATAGGCGTAAAAATTTGCAACACGTAATTTTGCAAACCATAGCAATTGCCGGCGTACTTAGTGTCGCTCTGGTTGCTCCAAATGTTATGGGGGCGCTTGGTAAACTTGGTCTTCTTCCCTATAAGAGACAGAAAGAATATATTGCTTCCTCTGCCAGTAAACTTGTTAAGCGTGGACTGATTTTCTACAACGGCAAGAGTTACCAACTAACCCCTCAGGGGGAAAGTTTGCTGCGTCGTTGGCAGTTTGTTGACTTCAGATTGAAAAAACCAAAGAGATGGGACCAGAAATGGAGAGTGATTATTTTCGATATACCTGAAAAGAAAAGGAAAGCCAGAGATGACTTAACGTTACTCTTTAGACAAGCAGGTATCCTACGTCTTCAAAATAGTGTTTGGATATATCCTTATGATTGTGAGGATATTATCACTTTACTCAAAACTGATTTCGGAATAGGAAAGCATCTTCTTTATATGATTGTTGATGAATTAGAAAATGATAAACACTTGCGTGAAGAATTCGGATTAGTGTGAATAAATTGCACACAGTTTTTCTAATACGTTAAAATAATGCGGTCGCGTAAAAGTAGCGTATACGTTGACCATTTATTTTCCCTCCCTTTCCATTTTGAGTGCCGTATTTCTTCTGCTTACTTGTCTAGTCATGATAATACCTAGAATTTAATAACAGTCAATCTG
>DATDXE010000011.1 GCA_036517255.1 Candidatus Paceibacterota bacterium | reverse complement strand
GTCTGGTCCAACTCCCCAGTTTTTTCTTTAGAAAGTACAAAGCGCGTAATATTCCAGAGTTTATTGGCAAAGTTTTTGTACGCTTTGAGTTTATCTGACCCAAGTTTACTATCGGAACCAGGACCTACTCCCACTATAAGAGCCATACGAAGAGCGTCTGTGCCATATTGATCAGCTATTGAAATAGGATCGATATTGTCTCCTAGAGACTTACTAAGCTTCTCTCCTTTGGCATTCCTGACTAACCCGTGGAGATATACAGTCTTAAAGGGAATTTCTCCAAGTAGGAACTCTGACATTAAAATCATACGAGCTACCCAGAAAAAGAGAATATCGTATCCAGTTTCTAGTACATCGGTAGGATGATACATCTTCAAATCTTTTGTTTCTTCTGGCCAGCCCAAAGCAGAAAAAGTCCAAAGGCCGGAGGAAAACCAAGTGTCTAGAGTATCTGGGTCTTGGTTCCAGCCAGTACCTTCTGGCTCATCAATTCCTACATATGTTTCCTCATTCTTATACCAAGCCGGAATACGGTGGCCGTACCAAATCTGCCGGCTGATATTCCAATCATGCAAATTATTAATCCAGTGGAAATAAGTTTTTTCAAAGTGTTCCGGAAGAATTTTTATTTTCCCGCTTGAGACAGCCTCATACATTAGTTCTTTAAGCGATTTGTTGCCCCGACTTTCAATAGGCAAATTAACATTTACAAACCATTGTAGTTTCGGGAGTGGTTCTATGATGCCACCTGTTCGTTCTGCGGTAGAAATGTTTTGAGTAATTTCCTCCTCCTTAATCAAAAGATTCTTTTCTTTCAGCCATGCCACTATCTTTTCTCTCGCAGGAAGAGTCTTCTCTCCTTCTAATCCAGGAATCTCTAGTTTAATTTTCGCGTACTCGTTTATAACCTGGATCGATGGGAGACTATGACGCTTTGCTATATCGGCATCTGTTTGGCTATGGGCTGGAGTGACACCCAGAGCTCCAGTACCAAAGTCCATATCCACAACCTCATCTGAGACAATCTTTAATTCGAGGTCAGCTCCGGCAAAGTTTAATTTAAAAGTCTGGCCTATATATTTTTGATACCTCACATCATTCGGATTTACTGCAACTGCTGTGTCGCCAAGTTTTGTTTCAGGACGAGTGGTTGAAATAGCAATAGGGAAGTCATCTGAATATTTGAATGTGTACAACTTCGCTTTTCTTTCTTCGTACACGATCTCATCATCAGAAATTGTAGTTTGGCCTTTCGGATCCCAATTGATAATACGTGTGCCTCGGTAGATAAGACCAGCATCGTACATTTTTTTAAAAGCAGTTCTAACAGCTAAATTTCTTTTCTCATCGAAAGTAAAAGCTTCTCTACTCCAGTCGAGAGATGTCCCCATCTTACTAATCTGATGTTTAAGGGCTCCACGGTTTTCTTTAACAAACTTCTCCACTTTCGCCACGAAAGCTTCCCGTCCTATATCGTGCCGATTCTTGCCCTCTTCTTTCGAAAGAATCTTCTCCACTTTGGAATTTGTAGCAATAGCAGCATGGTCAGTTCCTGGTAACCATAGAGTTTTATATCCTCGCATCCGTTTATAGCGGACCATAATGTCTTCTATCACAGTCATGAGAGCGCCGCCTACGTGTAGTGTCCCTGTGGCATTGGGAGGCGGCAAAACAATAGTGAATGGCACCTCATGTCTAGGAGGCAGGTTGTCTGGATTGAAAAATCCACTTCCTTCCCAGAGTTTATAGATTCTTCCCTCTGTTTCTTTCGGGTTATAGGGCGTAATAAACTTATCTTTCATGCGTCACTAATAATAGCATGATCACTGAGGGGACAGACTTAAACATGTTAAAGGACAAAACTCGCATTCATTATTTAGAAATTAAAGATAATGGTGGGTAGTCTGGATTTAAGGCTCTAGATAAGTGTCTTATAGAAATTAAACGTTTTTATAAAAGACAAGATTAGTATAAAGGACAAATAGCTAAAAAATGTTGCAAACAAAGGATTTTATTCCAAACGACCTTATTGAGCTACGATTGACATTATTCCAAAAAAACGTAATTTGTTGAACATATGAGAGATTTATTCTCAAGTAAGTTATGGGTTCGTGCCGGCGCTGTCTATTTAGTGGTCGCTATCTTTTTTGCGGGTATCCCTAGCTCAGTTTTTGCTGCCCCTATTGTAGATATCAAAGTTAATGATTCCGATGGTCCAGTCATGGTAAGCGGTGAAGAGTTTGTTTATAGCTGGACTTCTACAGAGGCTACCGCCTGTACCCTTACTTCACCAACGGGTGTTTCTGGTATCTCACTCGCAGGCGTCGGAGCTCCAATTCCATCTGAACACCCATGGTATCCAACACTGTCTAATCCAACTACTCTAACTTTTAATTGTACTGATGGGACAAACACTTCTACAGACACGGTAGTAATAAATCTAGCTGAGATCCCACCACCTCCGCCCCCCCCACCTCCAGAAACAATTACTGCAGATATCAAAGTTAATGATTCAGATGGGCCAGTCGTTGTTGATGGTACCGAATCTTATATTTATTCTTGGAATTCTACTTTCGCCACTGCTTGTACTCTCACGTCACCCACTGGTGAGTCAGGTATTTCTTTGGCAGGCGTCGGAGCTCCCATTCCTAGTGGTCATCCATGGTATCCCACTGCATCAAGTTCTTCGGTAACACTTACTATTTTTTGCACCAACGGTACTAATACTGCTACTGATAGCGTAATAATAAATTTACTCGA
>DATDXE010000010.1 GCA_036517255.1 Candidatus Paceibacterota bacterium | reverse complement strand
GGAGAAAAGAGCAAACAAAAATGTTAAAATAAGATTGCTCTTTTCGGAGACTGAAACGGCGAAGCAAAACCAAAAATTTCCTTTCCATTTCTTTTTCCGCTTCGCGGCGGAGGGGTGGGGGGAGGAGGCGCGAGGAAAATGCAAGGAAATTTTTTGGTTTTTACACACGCGAGTCCGCGAGCGTGTCCGAGGCGCGCATCATTGGTCGTCAGGGTTCAATTCAAAATACATTCGAACTTCGTTCAATACACACCGCAAAAATAAGAAGCTCGCTTGAGAGCGACTATATTTTTGCAGGATGCCGAAGTACTCTTCGGCCCCGCCAGATTATTGTTATGAAAATTAAAAAGATTGGGCATTGTTGTTTAGTGATAGAAACTAAGGGTATAACTATCCTTTTGGTTATGTTAGAAGGCGACGAAAGAGAATTTTAATAAATTTAAATAGATAGCATAAAGGTATTGAACCATTACGGGTTTGTTGACAATACGCAACAAATGTGATAGACTTAGGGTGCCAATCAGACTGGTTGGTCGCTCTCTACCAAAGCACCCAAATCACAGGCTAAGGCATTGGACTTGATGCTATTGGACTGAGGCGAACTCTAAGGAGAGAAAATGTTCTTTGTAAATTTGGTTGTTGATTTTGTGCTTCAGCACTGGTTTTTGGTGCTGGTGTACACGGCTTTTTTCATCAGGTCGGTGCGTCGCCTCCAGCGACAGACGGTGGTCTGCAGTCGTCTAAACAAACGACTGTATTATCACCTCATCGAAAGATGGAAGGGGACGAAACTTCAGATAATCGCGATTCTGCTGTTGTGCTTGTTGCATTCACTGATTACCCTCGCCCTGCTCCCGTTCGGTTGGGCAATATGGCTTTACTACTCTAATGTAGATGCCAGGGAATACCGGCGGAAGCTAGAGGAAAATGAGCGAGCCATCAAGGAAGGGTACATCAAAGCTGAGCAGAAGCGAGAGGAAAATTTGCGCCGGGAGCTGGCCCGACGTGATTGGCTGGCTATCAATAAACCAGTATTCTACTTCAAGACGGTAAACGGCATAACCGCCGTCCTTCGTCCGGCTGACTATGAGGCGACCAAAGTAACAACGCAACGCATGCGGCGGGACGGCTTCTGGGAGAAAGAGAACGTGTTGTACCCAGCAAAACAAACGTTCGTCTTCGTAACCAAACAGGGTAAGGAAGCGATCGACGCCAATACCGCTTCCGACAAAAGCCGCTACAAGGTCGCTGGGCTGATCTCCCAATTCGACGACATTGTGGATAAGGGCAACGCCGTAGCGATCAAGGTGGATGACATTTTCGTGCCGTGGATCAACGAGACGCTGGTTTCGTTCGAGAAGCAATCAACAATCCTGCACGACTGTGTCCACACCGGATCGTACTACCACCTAGTGGAGATGCAGGCTCCCGAAGAACTGCAACCAATCACATAAAAAAGCCCCCGCAAACGCGAGGGAAAATCCAGCCGATCATAGGTTGGTCGGTCAGCCCCACAAGCTGACCGTTTTTCTTTTTATAGCTATTAAGAGTTATAATCGAAGGATGTTAAACAAGAACTTTGTAATTGTGTTTACTATAATCGCCTTCGTCGTCGGGGTAGCATTTTACGTCGCTTACCCTACCCCCGATGAATATAAGGCCCCAGAGGATGAGATGGTTTTCTGTACCATGGAAGCAAAACTTTGCCCTGACGGGAGCTATGTAGGAAGAGAGGGGCCAAAATGCGAATTTGCAAAATGCCCCGGTGAGTAGACAATAGGGCCATGGAGGAAAACACTTTTTTAGAGAAAATATTTAGATTGAGCCCAATACAGAAAAAGGCTCTATCAAAACTGCGACTAAAAACAGCTGGAGATTTGTTGCGATATTTCCCCGTACGCTATGGAGAACTTTCGAAAATAAAAGCCATAGAATTCCTAGTACCAGGAGAGACAACAACTATTTATGGCAGGATTTCAAAACTAGAAACAAAGAAGGGATGGAAAAGTAAAGTGGCTTACGGAGAAGCAGTAGTGGAAGATGGAACGGGAAGCATAAAAACAATTTGGTTCAACCAGCCATATATTGCCAAAATGTTTGGTGAAGGAAGTTTAGTCAGGATCGAAGGCCGAGTGAGCCAAAAGCGAACGAAGGCGACGAGCGAGAGCGAGGCACAAGTTCTTTACTTTTCAAATCCTAAAATAGAAAGAGTTGACTCAATACCTGATGGCACTGAAAATTCTCTTTTCGGAGTAGGTGACGAGGCAGAAGCGTATGGACTCTCCCCCGTGTATTCTGAAAGTAGAGGAATAACATCGAACTGGATATATCACTCGGTGCAGAAAATATTGAAGACAGGTATTACTGAAAAAATACAAGATATCATTCCTCAAGAAATTTTGGAGAGATATCACCTACCCTCTCTCCACAGCGCCTTCTTCTGGATCCATGCGCCAAAGAAAAAAGAGAACGGAGAAGCGGCGCGCAAAAGATTTGCCTTTGAAGAAATATTCCTAATCCAGCTCGATAGAGCTAGAGAAAGGAAGCTGGCAGAAGTAGAACCAGCATTCAAAATAAATAAAAGTAAAAAAGAAATAAAAGAATTTACTGACACATTTCCATTTCCACTCACTAATGCCCAACAAAAAACCATCGACTCGATCATGGGAGATTTAAATAACGGCCACCCAATGTCACGACTCCTCGAAGGCGATGTTGGAAGCGGCAAAACAGCAGTAGCCGCGGCCCTAGCCTACGCTATTGTCACGACTCCCCCACCCCTACGCAAATACGGCTCGCTCCAAGTGGCCTATATGGCCCCGACTGAAATACTGGCCGAACAACACTTCGAATCTTTTATAGAGAATTTCGCAAAATACAAATTAGACATAGGACTTATCACAGGCTCCGGAGCAAAAAAATTCCCGTCAAAGGTCAATAATCAAAAATCAACTCCTATCTCCAAAAATCAACTTTTAAAATGGGTAGTCGAAGGCAAGATACCGATACTTATTGGCACCCATTCCCTGATCGAAAAGAAAGTAGCATTCAAAAACTTGGCTGGAATAATAATCGACGAACAGCATCGATTCGGAGTAAATCAAAGGCAGAAACTCCGAAGAAAAACCGATATCGTGCCTCACCTCCTTTCTATGACAGCAACACCAATACCGCGCACTTTAGCACTGACCATATTCGGCGACCTCGATTTGTCAGTCCTGGATGAGTTACCACCGGGCAGAAAACCGGTAATGACAGAAGTAGTATTACAAAGTAGAAGAAGTGAGGTGTATGAAAAAATAAGAAAAGAAATAAAAGCAGGCCGCCAAGCATATGTGATATGCCCCAGAGTAAACGAGCCCGATCCAGATAAAGAGATGGCGGTCCAAGCCAAATCAGTTACAGAGGAAGCCAAAAGATTGAAGGAAAAGATTTTCCCAGAATTTAACATAGGGGTACTACACGGAAAAATGAAGCCAAAGGAAAAAGAAGAAATAATGAAAAAATTTAAAGATGGAAAGATGGAAATATTGGTGGCTACATCAGTAGTCGAAGTGGGAGTAAATGTGCCAAATTCGACCTCTATCATTATCGAAGGAGCTGAAAGATTCGGCCTAGCTCAACTTCACCAATTACGGGGGCGGGTCATTAGGAGTAGCCACCAGGCATATTGTTATGTTTTCACTGAATCAAATTCAGCTAATACTTTGAAACGACTGAAATCCTTCGTAACAGCAAAAAACGGTTTTGAACTAGCGGAATTTGACCTGGAGCACCGAGGGGCGGGCGACCTAGCGGGAGCCAAGCAATGGGGAGTTTCCGACCTAGCTATGGAAGCCCTGAAAAATATCAAGATGGTAGAAGCGGCACGTAAAGAAGCTCGGGAATTAATCGAAAAAGATTTTGAATTAAAAAAATACCCGCTTCTTAGAGAACGCCTCCGCTCAAAGACAGAGCAAATCCATATGGAGTAAATTTGTCCGCCCTCCACGATTCGAACGTGGGACCCCAAAGGTATAAGCTTTGTGCTCTAACCAACTGAGCTAAGGGCGGATTAGCTAGATATTAGCTTAAACTGGAGCAAATTTAAAGGATAAAATTATGGACAAACATAAGTACTGTTGTTGTGAAGAGCACCAATAGCCTTAGCAGCACCGGAGGAGTCGATGCACCAATGATCGACAGTGGCGCCATTACTTGAATTTAAGCTCGCACTCACAGCATAAGCTGTACCGCTTGAAGTGCATTTCATAGTAGTACTGACAGGGTAACTAGCGCTCGCCACACTTGGATCAATAAGAGTATCGGTAAACATGTTGGCACTACAACCATTACCAAAGTTGGGAGATACAGCTCCTTCAGTACCGGCTACAGCGCCACCATAGTTTTGATTAGTATTGTGGTAAATTTCGGCTGCAGTGCGCAAACTATTTAGTTGGGATTTGACTTTAGTATCATTTGCCCTGCTTCTACCAGTATTGAGAGAAGTAAGAACTACTGAAGATAAAATACCAATAATAGTAATGACCATCAGAAGCTCTATTAAAGTAAAACCTCTTGCTTTCATATTTTTTATGAGTAAATTCATACAACTATTATAGAACCTGATTTAAGTATTTTCTATTCCGCTATCACCTGCTCTTTGCCAGAAAAAGTGACTAAAGCTTTTTTGGGTTGGATCCCATGAGCCACCAGTATTTGTTCGAATTCTTCTTTTTCTATAGTTTCTTTTTCTATAAGACGCTTGGCAATAACATCAAGAAGAGGACGATGCTCAGCCACTATTTTATTAGCTTTTTCAAACGCATCGTTCATGATTTTACTTACTTCTTCGTCAATTATATCCCCCACTTTTTGGGAATACTCTTTGTCCTCCAAACTTCTACCAAAAATCGATTTGCCCCCCGCTGGAGCTTCAAGAGCTATGGGACCGAGCTTTTCTGACATGCCATACTTGGTAACCATGTCTCTAGCCATAGCACTCGATACTTGTAGATCGTTTGAAGGTCCGGTAGTGATATCACCAAAAATTATTTTTTCGGTGACATAGCCACCAAGAGACATGGCGATATCATCGAGAAATTCATTCTTCGACTGAAGCCTCCTGTCCTCGATCGGAAGTTTCAACGTATAACCTGCGGCCCGCCCACGAGAAATGATAGAAATTTTATGAACCGGATCCGCATGAGGCAGGACACTGGCCACGAGGGCATGCCCGGCTTCGTGGTATGCAGTGATTTCCTTTTCTTTCTTACTTAAGATATGACTACGGCGCTCCGGGCCGAGCATCACTTTTTCGATCGAACGAATGAGATCAAATTGCGATACCTTGTTCCTGTTCTCCCGAGCGGCAAGAATAGCTCCTTCATTCATGAGTGAATATAGATCGGCACCAGAGAAACCAGGGGTGCGTTCGGCGATAAGAGTGAGGTTCACATCTTCAGCAAATGGTTTCTGACGAGCATGTATTTTCAAAATTTCTTCCCTGTCGGCCCTGTCAGGTAAATCGATAGTGACTCTTCGATCAAACCTACCCGGTCGCAAAAGTGCCGGGTCGAGGACGTCAGGCCTGTTAGTAGCCGCCATGACGATCACCTTTTCTGTCGGTTCAAAACCATCCATCTCCACCAAAATCTGATTTAGGGTTTGTTCCCTCTCATCATTACCCCCACCCATGCCACCACCACGTACTCTACCGACGGCATCTATTTCGTCGATAAAAATGATGGCTGGAGCGGCCTTTTTAGCCAGTTGGAATAAGTCGCGCACACGAGAAGCACCGACTCCAACAAACATTTCTACGAATTCAGATCCCGAGATAGAAAAGAAAGCCACGTTGGCTTCGCCAGCGACAGCCCTGGCAAGTAAAGTTTTTCCAGTACCAGGAGCGCCCATGAGCAGTATGCCTTTCGGAATACGAGCTCCGATTTCAAAAAACTTTTTTGGATTTTTCAGAAAGTCGACAATTTCAGAAAGCTCTTCCTTCGCTTCCTTGCAACCAGCTACATCTTTAAAAGTAACTCTCTGCCTCGAGTCATCTGGAGTAGTGAGGCGAGCACGAGATTGGCCGAAAGAAAAAGCTTGCATTCCAGCCCCTCGTACTTGACGAGTCATAAACCAAATAAATACAGCAATAAAAATAATAGGGAAAATAATCGGAGCTAAGTTGAAAAACCAGTAAGCGAAGCCACTTATTTCTTCCACTTTTATGGTGACTGAAGCCAGCTCCTCAGAAGTCACTCCGTAATTTAATAAGGTTTCAGCAAGGCCAGTCCCTTCTTCTTTCTGAGTTTTCTTTTTCGAACCATCGATGTACTCAGCTTCAATGGTGCTACTTTGAATAGAAATACTTTTAATATTTTGAGTTTTTATATCCTGCACTAGAGTGGAAATGGCCACGTCCTCGACTGTGTCTCCTTTCAAAAAAGAAAAAGCTGAGATTATAAGAATAAAAATAAAAACTGTGGCAGCTAGGTTATTCCACCAACCATTTGGACCTTGAGAGACCTTTTTCTGGATCAGACGGATCTTCTTCTCCGGTTCTTTATTTTTCAAACCATTCATACTTATCTTTTGCTTATTATTAGGGAGTTTGGGCATCAGATGACCATTATACCAAAATCTACCCAGAGATACCATATATGATAATATTTTAAGAATGTCTCTAATTACGAACAAAAAAACTCTATTTAACTACGAGATCCTCGATAAATACGAGGCTGGGATAGAGCTACTTGGATTTGAAGTGAAGGCACTAAAGAATGGCCAGGGGTCCCTCGAGGGAGCGAGAGTGTCAATACGGGGTAACGAGGCTTATGTCATGAATATGAACGTGCCTCCCTACCAGCCTAAAAACACCCCCAAGGAATACGAGCCAGAAAGACCTAGACGTCTACTCTTGACTAAAAAAGAGATAACAGAGCTCTCAAAAGTGGAGGGAATTAAAGGATTGACAATAGTACCCCTTTCGGTGTATAATAAAGGAAAGAAAGTAAAGGTGGAAATCGCCTCGGTAAAAGGTAAAAAGAAGTTTGATAAAAGGGAGAGTATCAAGAAAAAAGATACTGAAAGAGAAGTAAGACGTTCTTTGACAAGCTAGTAACGGCCATCCGCACAAAGCCTATCTGAAATCAGGTAAATTTTGTGGGGATGATCGGCCTAGACAATAGGATTCATTTGAAAAATGCAAAAGAGAGCTGTAACAACTCTTTAAAAGGTTACAAACGATAACTGCAAACAAAGTTGTCGCAAGAGCTAAGTCTGTTGTATCTCCATATTTTGGAGTCAATGATTTCGCTTTCGCTTACGTTTCCTAATTTATTAGAGAAACCTAAGTGACGCATACGCTCGTGACGCCTTGTAGCGAAACGTGTGTGGAATAAACCTGAGGCTATGCAGTGAAATTTCCTCGCTTCACTGCGAAACGTAGAGGATCGATATTGCAGCATTTTGTTTGTTCCGAACTGCAATGTTTAAACTGCTTCCGCCGACTGGTGGAAAGCGAATAAAACAAACTATCTTTTGTAGAAATTTTTCATCTCTCTTATTGCACGGCGGTTCGATTCCGCCCATCTCCACCACTCCGCTTTTGTCGCAAAGCTTCAAAAGCTTCGCGGTGCAAGCACCACTTCGTAAAACCAAATACACCACAAAACTCAACGGAGTGCCCCGCGAAGCTTTAGCGTAGTGGGGTATAATTCGTATATGTATTATTGCTATATTTTAAAAAGTTTAAGGGATGGGAGTTTTTATATTGGCTCTACTCAAGATTTAAAGAAAAGGCTGGAAAAACATAATCACAAAGAAGTTAGGTATTCTTCGACCAAAGCTCCATTTAAATTAGCTTGGTATTCAGCATTTTTAACAAAAACAAAAGCTATCGATTTTGAGATGTATCTAAAATCCAGCTCCGGCTTTGCTTTTAGAAATAAAAGATTGATTTAAATTATACGGAAGTATATAAATAGAGAGGAGGTAAAATAATGAGTAAGGTGCTTGAACCTGGTGAATGCGATTGTGCATGCCATAAGAATGAAGGCGTGTTCCATGTGATGCCATGTTGCGATAATTGTCCTCATTGCGATAAGAGGATAAGGAATGGCTGGATGGATAGCCATTTACAATCATGCCCAAACAAGAAAGTGTAGCGGCGACACCCGACGCGAAGCTACGGCTTCGCGTCGGGCTTTCGCTTTTAATAAGTTTACTTCATAAATAAAACGACGCCGGCCTCGAAAGGCCGGCGGCTAGGTTGCTTGAGCTCATCTGGCCCGAGTGGTGGCTCGGATCAGAAAGTAGCTGAAGGCCACTGCTAGAATTGTGGCCCCCACCTGAAGAAAGTTCTCCATGATTTCGTCCTCCCCTGCAATTATAGCATAATTAGACATATTGTAAAACGAGATATATGCGGCACTTGAAAAACTTGACCCTACATATCCTAATGTTATAAGCTGTGTATTAGAGGAGAGGTGATGCACACAGATCTGCTAGTAACGGCCTTCAACAGAAGGGGCACAGCACGGTTCGAGGGAGAGGTCAGTATTGCGGGGAAAACCTTCTCTTACATTCTCGAGTTTCAAGTCCCTATCTATGAATACATGGCTGCTGCGCAAGGGAAGACGGTGGAACAAATCCGTCAGATAGTCCCGATAATTCTCAGACAGGGAGAAGAGACCATCCCGCTAACTGACAGAGAGTGGAAGTTGTTCTACTACACCATCACTCCGTCAGCTATCAATATTTGCAATTTACGCTTCATGGTTGGTGATCACAGCACCAATCACGCTAACTTGAGAGAGGGAGGACCAATAGACTTGACGCCAGAAGCTTGCAAGATTTTGGCCCAACCGAAATTTGGCTGTCAATTCCTTGAGGATACCCCTTCGGCAGGAAATACCAACTAAGGAGTAGACACCCATGCGCCCGACGGAAGTTTCGACTTCGGTCGGGCTTTCGCTTTTCTATAACAGATCAATCTGTTACATTATATTTGTTATGTTTAATTTCCTAAAACCAAAAATTACAGTAGCGACACATAATGGGAGCTTTCATGCTGACGATGTTTTTGCTTGCGCTACTTTGAGTATTTGGGCCGGTAAAAAAGGAAGGAGAATAAAAATAATTAGAACGAGAGACGAGAAAGCCATAACGAGAGCAGATATAGTGGTGGATGTCGGCATGGAATATGACCCAACTAGAAATCGCTTCGATCACCACCAAAAAGGAGGGGCCGGGATCAGAGAAAATAACCTGTCTACCGACAAGGCGGGAATCCCATACGCTTCTTTTGGTTTGGTATGGAAACATTATGGAGAAAAAATTTGCGATAGCAGGTTGGCAGAAATTGTTGAAAAAGAAATAGTACTACCTATAGACGCAAAGGATAACGGAGTGAATATTTATAATTCTAATGAATTGGGAATCAACGATTACTCATTAGGAAATGCCTTGATGAGTATGAACCCTACATGGGAAGAAAACGACGCTGATACAGACAAACAATTTAATAGAGCCGTGGTTTTTGCTAAAGAAATACTGAAAAGAGAAATCGCTTCTGCAAAAGCGCACAAAGAAGGAGAAAGGCTGACAAAAGAGGCTATAGAAAAACAAGATAATCCAGAAATACTTATTCTGGATAAATATTTTAACTGGGGAAAAACAGTAATGCTGTTTAAAAAAGTGAAGTTTGTTGTTTATAAACACAGAAATGGAAATGATTGGTGTGTGCAATCTGGTAGAGATAACATAGAAGATTTCAATTCAGACAGAGCTAACCTACCCGAAGAATGGGGTGGCTTGCGAGATAAAGAATTAATAAAAATTTCTGGGATTAGGGACGCGGTATTTTCTACAAATGGAGGTTGGTTTGGTATAGCAAGATCAAAAGAAGGAGCCATAGAGATGGCAAATAAAGCCTTGGGAAAATAGGTAGAATGTGGTAAGATACTACTGTTAATAAATAAGAAATTAAATTTGTATCACAAGTTAAACCAGCAGATTAGAGCAAGTGAAGTACGGGTCATCGGACCTAAAGGAGAGAATTTTGGAGTTTTACCTATTGCTGACGCACTGAGCAAAGCAAAAGAGCTCGACTTTGACCTTATTGAAATATCTCCAAACGCCACTCCCCCGATAGCCAAAATCGCCGATTATGGAAAATTCCTCTATGAGGAAAACAAAAAACAGAAGGCCGCGAAAGCAAAAGTACAAACAGTTGAAATAAAGACTCTTCAGGTAAAGGTAGGGACTGGCGACCATGACCTCGCTTTGAAAGCTAGGAAAGCCAGCGAATGGATAACCGAGGGTCATAGGATAAGAATAGATTTATTCCTTCCAGGCCGAACAAAGTATATGGATGAAAAATTCCTAAAAGAAAGAATGGGTAGATTACTAAACCTAATAACCGTAGATTTCAGAATAGCCGAAGAGCCCAAGAAGAGCCCTAAAGGCCTTTCTGCCCTGATTGAGAAAGCCAAGTAATTTTCGTTGACAGAAAGCCAAATATATGCAAAATTAGATTCCGATGAAGACAAACAAGTCATATTCAAAGAGATTCAAGGTAACTAAAAACGGCAAAATCGTAGGCCGAAGAATGGGTCAAAACCACTTTAACGCTAAAGGTAGTGGTAACGCCGTACGACGTAAAAGAGGTTCCAATGTAATCACTATGACAAATACTGATCGTGGCCGCTATCTAAACAACGCATAAATATATGTCCAGAGTTAAAAAAGGTACAAACGCATTAAAATCACGTAAAAACACCCTCAAGATGGTGAAGGGTTATCGTTTTGGGCGTTCGACAAAGGAACGAGAGGCTCAGGAAGCTATTTTCCACGCTGGCGCCTATGCTTTCGCTCACAGGAGAGATAAGAAAGGCGAGATGCGTCGCTTGTGGAATATCCGCCTCAATGCCGAATTAAACAAACAAGGCTTTTCATACAGTAAATTTATAGGTGCGCTGAAAAAGAAAAATATCGCCTTAAACCGAAAGATGCTTTCAGAGCTAGCGGCAGACAAGCCAGATATTTTCAAAAAGATATTGGCTCAAGCTAATTCATAAGGTTTACCTACTTCTGGATAGATCGCATCCGTCCCAACATATTCACGAATCCTTTGCACAAAAAAGAGTGAAGTTTTTGGTTCGCCCATGACGACAAAAACTTTTTTCAACCTGTTTGATTCAGAAGCCTTAGCTACAAACTGGAGTAAGTGATCGGAATCCTTGTGGGCGGAGTAACCATCTATTTTCACAATTTTAGCTCTGACAGGAAACCATTCCTGATCGATATTTACCCGTTTTAGACCTTCCTCGAGGTGCCTGCCCAAGGTACCTGCCGGTTGGTATCCGACCAGGATAAGAGTACTCTTGGGGTCAGGTAGGATTTCCTTCTCATGGCCACGAACCCTGCCCCCTTCGGACATACCGGAACCAGCAATAACAATTTTCGACCCTTTTACTCTTTGTATTTGAGCAGAGTCCTGCATCGAGCGAGTGATTTGGAGTTTAGGAAAATTAAATATTTCATCCCCCTTTGATATTTCTTCCTGCACTTTTTTATTAAATCTTTTCGAAAACTTTTTATATATTTCTGTTATACCTGCAGCCAGAGGAGAGTCCAGAAAAACTGGAATACTCGGAAGCTCGGAAGCTTCAATCATATTGTCGAGCTCAGAAAGTAAAACCTGCGTGCGTTCTATAGAAAAAGCAGGAATAATTATCTCGCCCCCTCTTTTTATACCTTCAGCTATGGCTTGCTTCAACTTCGATCTCCTCTCCTCATGGCTTTCGTGATTTCTGTCGCCATAAACGCTTTCCATGATTATATAGTCCGCATCAACCACTTCCTCCGTGTCGCGCAAAAGAGGTGAAGGCGAATTGCCTAGGTCGCCAGTGAAGACAATCTTTTGGGCCCCAATTTCAAATTCCATCATAGCTGATCCGAGAATATGTCCGGCATCTCGGAAATGCACTTTTATTCCCTCAAATTCATATCCTTCCTCATAGCTTCGGCCTTGCCAGAGAGAAAGAGCCTTTTTGACATCCTTTTCCTCATAGAGCAATTCTGAGAATCCTGACTTTTGTTTTGAAAGCATGACGCGATACGCATCCTCTAATGCAAGAGTAGCAATTTCGCGAGTCTCCTCCGTTGATATTATTTTGCCCTCGAAACCATCGTGCACCAACTTAGGCACTCGCCCGATATGATCCATGTGTGCATGAGTAATAAAAAGGTGACTTATTTCTTTAGGATCATAGGGAAAAGGCTCTGCATTTCTTCTCTCTGTCTGTCGATTACCTTGTATCAAGCCACAATCGACAAGGAATTTAGTTGTACCATATTGAACTAGAAAGTTTGCTCCTGTAACAGAACCAGTGCCTCCGTAAAATATAACTTCTAATTTTTGCATTATATAATTTTAGATAGGAAGATTTTCAGGGACTAAACCTCTCTTTTCAGGAACTTTGTATGCAACATGGGAATCGAGCTTCATATAGGCATAGAGGCAAGCAGTAATACCTCCTAGAAAGTCCATCACAAAATCTAGGCTGGTATCAAAAGGATAGTCTGACCATTCTACAACCGCAGTACCTGTGACAAGCTCAAATATTTCCCAGGAAGTCGAGATGAAAATAGTGCCTAATATACCGATCGACAATATTTTTAGAAAACTTCTCTTTTCAGGACTGAAGAAACCAGAAAAGAAAAAAAGCCACAAAGTAAAAATAGAGGCCCAAACACCACCGAGAAAATGCATGACACTGTCCAAACTATCGATACTCCAATATAGTTCGAAGTAAACAGCGAGGTTATGCAAAATGGCAATGACAATAAGTAAGACAAGTGTTTCCGTGAGTAATAAAGCGTTCTTCTGCATAAAAAATATATTAACATAAAATCCCCGTGAGGCGATGTCACCTTACGAGGACCTTATGTAGGGCTATTTGGAATACTTCCTAAGTAAAACTTAGGTGGGTGACCTCAACCATGCACCGTATGGTGCACGACGATTTTGGCCTCCCTGAAAAATATTTAATCTAGAAAATATCCAAATAACCCTGACCCGATTATACTCCCCTTTATACAGAAACCACAAGAGGGACTCTTGTTGTTTATTGATCTACTCCAAAACGCTTATAATCGAAAATATTTGAACTATCTCCAAACCAAAATTTTATTTCGTGTTCAGCCTCTTCTGGAGTTTCAGAAGCATGCACAAGATTCATCACAGCCCTTTTTTCCAAATTACCAAGTACAGGAGAATCGTTGGAGAAGTCGCCACGAATAGTACCCATATCAGCAAGATACGGCAGAGTCGGGCCGGCAATTTTACGGACCATATCAACCGCATGGAGTCCTTGAATGACCATCCTGACCATAGGTGCGGAAGTCATATAATCGATAAGCCATTTACGGACCATGTTACCTATTTCTAAATTGTTATCTGTACCCAATTCTACTTTTGGATCTATGTTGTATTTTAGGTAGGTAGAAAGAGTTTTATCTCCAACTCTAGAAATCCATGCTTCATCTTTTGGGTAATGATTGTGTATTTGATCCACCGTAGGATTAAACATCTCGATAGCTACTACTTTTAAGTCACGCTGTTCGATCCTTTTAATTATTTCCCCTATAAGCCCCTTGCGAACCCCATCCGGCTTAACCATCAAAAACGTTCTTTCTTCTTTGAAATTTTTCATAACAAAATAAATATTTTAAGAACTAAGGTTATTATATTTTAGTCAAAATCTCAACTCCCTTTTTTGTAAAAGCTATGGTGTGTTCGAAGTGGGCAGAACGGCTTTTATCTTTAGTGATGTAGGTATACTCATCACTCAAACATTTTACACCCCCTTTTTTCTCCGACAACATCGGTTCGACTGCTATGACCAGCCCTTCACGAATTTCAGGACCTTCGCCTGCGGCGGAGGCATTCGGCACAAAAGGTTCTTCATGAACAGAATATCCCACTCCATGACCCGATAAATCCTCGACAATAGAAAAGCCATTTTTATCGGCCACCTTCATCACCTCCGCACCAAAATCACCTATATGACCTCCTAGTCGTAAGGCGGCAATACCTGCGTTTAGAGCAACCTCTGTGGCCCTTATCAGCTTCAAGCCTATCATATCCACGTCGCCACACGGCACCGTAATAGCATGGTCAGTAATGAGGCCATTTAAAGAAATACCCAAATCGAGAGTAACGATATCGCCATCATTCAAAAAACGTTTATCACTCGGTATACCGTGCACCACTTCTTCATTTATAGAAACACAAAGAGAGGCCGGATATGGATTTTTTATTCCTTTCGGCGTATAGCCGAGAAAGGCTGCCACCGTTCCGCCCGCCTCATCAATTAATTTTTCAGCATAGGTATTGAGCTCACCGGTACTTACTCCAGGCTTCACCTTTTTGATCACCTCCTTCAAAATCTTATCGTTTATTCTCCCACACTCTCGCAGGATTTCTATCTCTTCTGGGGTTTTGTATTTAATCATTAGTTTTTTTGATATCATCCAACATAGATTTCACAATTTTAGGGTGCAAAGATTTATTAACATGAATAGGAATGGTTATCCTGATACCACTTTTATGTCTATATATAGCATGACTCCCTGTTTGTCTCATAAAAACAAACCCGTATTTTTGTATCAGGAGTACAGCTTGCTTTGCAGTCAATCTAGGCAAGCGTGACATATTTTTAGACTCTTACTTCAACAGAGGTGAGGCTAAGTTCAGAACTAGTAGAAAATTTCCCATAAGATTTATCATCAAAGACACAAAGTTTTATTACATCTTTAATATTTTTCAAAACATCTTCATAAGAAATACCCTGGGTATAGCACCCCTGAAGAGAAGGACAGTAAGCAAAGAAACCGTCTTTGTCCTTCTCAACCACAACTGGCATATTCATAATTTTACTCATCTTTTTCACAAGGTTTAAATTATAGCAAAATAGTAAATTCTAACTACTTGACTTATCAGTTTAATGGGTGTATAATATGAGGTAGAGGTGAAGATGTTGATACTAATAGGACAGCCTGGGGGGCGCGAGCAATCGCGCGCCCTTTCACATTTTATAGACCAATCTTTCCTAAAATTTCTTGATGCACTTCTTCGATGGTCTGCTCGCCGTTTATGGAGATAAATTTATAATACGGATTTGATTTGAAATGCTTGATGGCAGGAACGACGTTTTTTTCGAACCAATCCATTCTTCTTTTTATTTCTTCCTCTCTGTCATCCTCCCGACCTTCAGTTTTTGCACGTTTTTCCAATTTATCCGTCGCCCATTCAGGAGAAACATCGATAAAGATTATGGTAGGATTTTCCCTATTATAAAATTTCATGACCGAATCAATAATCACGGCTTCGTGTTCTCGACGAGCTACGCCATCGAGTACCACATTCTCATCCCCTTTCACATTATCAATAAAAAATTGAGCCCAAACCCAAACAGGCAAAAATTCTGGCATCAAAGAACCAGCGTCAAGAGCTTCTTTGGCTTTTTTTGAAGTAAAAGAATCTTTTGAAGCAAACTCACGTAGTTTCTCTCCGGTCTCAAGGTAGAGAGTTCTCCTCTTTGGATCTTTCTTCTTCAATTCATCTATAAGAAACCTGGCCTGAGTTCCCTTTCCAGAACCAGAAGTACCGAAGAAAATGAAAGTTTGGGGTTGCATTTGGTTAGTATAAACCAAAGGTCACCTTTGGCCAAACGGGCCCGGGCCAAGGGTGACTCTTGGTTTAATACTCCCTGGCTGAAATCTGAGCTTCTACTTTCTTGACTAAGTCGATGACAACAGAGACGACGATAAGAAGACCTGTGCCACCAATAGCAAGCGACTGGATACCGGTGAGAGCTCCGGTAATAAGGGGCAAGACGGCTATAACTCCAAGGAAGAGAGCACCGACGAGAGTAAGGCGAGTCAAAGTTTTTGATATGTAATCGGAAGTGGATACACCTGGTCGCACTCCAGGAATAAAGGCCCCTCCTCTTTGTAAGTTTTTGGAAATGGAATCAGGATCGAAAGTAACAGCCGTGTAGAAATAGGTAAAAAGGAAAACTAGCACAAAGTAAGCACCAGCGTAGAACCATTGGTTAGCAAGAAGAGAAAGTACGCTAGTAGAAGCACTTTGAAGGAAAGAGTTCGACGAACTAGCTAAAAATTGGAAGATCATTTGAGGAAAGAGCAGGATAGAGAGAGCAAAAATGATAGGAATGACTCCAGCCTGATTGACACGCAAAGGCAAATAAGTAGAGACGCCACCATACATTTTGTTCCCTCTCACTCTTTTGGCATAAGTTACTGGTATCGGCCGCTCGGCTTCAGTAATGACTACCACTCCCCAGATAACAATGAGCGCCCCAGCCAAGAAGAGAAGATAAAGGGGAATTTGTGAAGCATCGAAAGAGAAGATAAGTTGACCGAAAGCGGAAGGAAGGGCGGCGACGATACCAGCAAAGATAATGAGAGAGACTCCGTTACCAATACCAAATTCAGTAATAAGTTCTCCTAGCCACATAAGAAGGACTGATGCGGCAGTAATAACTACAATATTTATGATGGTATCAAAAAGAGAGAAAGAACCTAAGACTCCTTGAGAACGAAGGAGAGCGGTAAAACCGATCCCTTGAACTATAGCGAAAGGAACAGTCAAAAGCCTAGAATATTGGGAGAATTTCTTCCTACCAGCTTCACCATCCTCCTGATACATTTCTTTCAACTTAGGAAAAATGATAGTCATGAGTTGCATCACGATCGAAGCAGTGATGTATGGACCGACACCGAGCATCATAATGGAAATATTCGCTAGACCTCCACCAGAGAATATGTTGAGCAGACCGAAAAAATCATTACCAGAGAGAAACTGCTCTAATCGGAGTGAATCAATACCTGGGATAGGGATAGTGGCAATAAGACGGAAAATGACCAGAACAGAGAGTGTAAACAAAATTCTCTTTCGTAAGACAGAATCCTGAAATACTAATCTTAATTTATGAAGAAGAGTTTGCATTTTATGAAATACTACCTCCAGCCTTTTCTATAGCCTCCTTAGCAGTGGAAGAAACTTTCAGACCAGAGAAAGAAAGTTTCTTTTTGAGGTTGCCACCAGCGACTATCTTCACCACTGGTATTTTACCACTTCGAGAATTCAAGATTCCTTTTGTAGAAAGAGAAGCTACGGTGACACTCTCTCCATCAGAAAAATTAGAGTCAATAGCAGAAAGACCAACAACGAGATTAGCTTTTTGTATCGATTTGAGGAAATTCCTACCTCGACCACGAAGCTTTGGAAACTTTTTAATAAAATCCCTCATCTCAGGACGCCTCTTCTTACCAGAACGAGCATTTTGACCCTTTGTTCCCTTACCCGATGTTTTACCGCGCTTACCACCCCGACCAACAGCCTTGGCCTTCCTGTTACTTTTATTCTTTTTTATATTATGGATTTGCATCTTAATTTTTACTCTCTGTTGCTGTCTCTCTGGTAGACAGATTTCTTTCTTTTAATCTAGAAAAAGCTTTTATAGCCGCTCTAGCATTATTTATTTTATTCTTGGAACGTGATAAGAGCTTGGCCCCCACCGCAGTTATACCAGCAAGCTCAAGGACAGCTCTAACAGAGCTTCCAGCCACCACCCCCTTTCCTGGAGCTGGCATGATAACAACCCTCGAGCCACCAAACTTTCCTTCTACTGTGTGCGCAATGGAAGAATTTTTAGTTAGTTTTACAGTGACCATATTTTTTTTACCATCACGGATAGCTTTTTCGATCGCAATAGGAGTGTCCCCTGCCTTACCGATACCCACTCCCACTTTGCCCTTTTTGTCACCCACCACTACAGAAACAGAGAAACTGAACCTTCGGCCTCCAGAGGTGACACGGGCCACTCTCCTTACTTCAAGCAATTTGTTATCAAATTCGGATTTTGCCCGTACTCGAGGTTCTCTGCGAGAAGGTCTCCTATCATTTTTCTTGAACTCCCTTTTCCCTCTAGGCGGCTCTGGGGCTACCACAGGCACCTCAGCCACAACCTCTTCAGTTGAAGCTACAACAGGTCCGGCTCCGATCTCAGTTTCCAATATTTCTTTTTCTTGTGTATCCTGCATAATGTTTTAAAAAAATTAAATTAAAAATTGAAAATTAGAATTTGAGACCTCCTTCCCTAGCACCATCGGCAGCACTGGAAACGGAGCCAGTATAAACATAACCTCCTCGATCGAAGACAACTTTCCCGATGTCTTTACCGGTGGCTTTCAGTGCCAGGTCCTTACCAGCTTCGTAAGCCCTTTCTTTCAAAGTTTTACCTTTCATGGCTTTGGTAGAAGAAGAAGCAATGGTATTGCCTTTATCATCATCGATAAGCTGAAGAGTAATGTATTTATTTGATTTAAAAATAGAAAGACGAGGCACAACACTGGTACCAGAAATTTTGGCTCGAATCCTCTTTTGCCTCCTGTCTCTTTTTATTTTTTTAACTTTTGTATTCATATGACTATACTGATTTCTTACCTTGCTTCCTCCTTATGATTTCGCCCTCATATCTGAAGCCCTTACCTTTATAAGGTTCTGGCTTCTTCAGAGCTCGAATTTGAGCTGCGAATTGACCTACAGCTTCCTTATTAATACCGCTTATAGTCAACAAATTTTTTTCAGCAGCAACAGAAAGATCCTCGGCAATAGGGACGTTTACTGGATGAGAGAAACCAAGAGCAAGAACTAGGTTGTTGCCTTTAACCTCTGACTTGTAGCCCACCCCCTCAAGAATCAATTTCTTCTGATAAGGAGTATTGACTCCAGCTATCATATTTTTCAAATGAGAAGCATACGTACCCCACAAAGCTCTAGATTGATTATTCTCTTTTAGGGGCTTCAGAAGAATAGACCCATCTGAAATATCGATAGAAATATCAGGCCTCACTAGACGAGTAAGTTCTCCTTTAGGACCCTTCACCTTCAAAATGCCAGAAGCAAAAGTAACTTCTGTTTTTTCTGGAATCTTTATTTCTTTTTTACCTATTCTACTCATGTGATTAATTTAAAAATTGAAAGATGGAAATAAGTAAAGATTACCAGATCTTGAAAAGTATCTCGCCTCCTACATTTTCCTTCTTGGCGTCCATGTCAGCCATGATACCTTTAGGAGTAGAGAGCACCGTCATGCCATAACCCTGTTTGTAACTCCTGATCTCTTTCGCTTTACCATACAGCCTGCGGGATGGCTTGGAAACGATATTGATCCCATTTACCTTTGACCTACCTCCTTCGTACAATAACGCGATATCAATGTATTTACTGTTCTTTTTACCTTTCTTTGAAATCGCACCAACAAAACCTTTCTTTGAGAGGATATCAGCAATAGCCAACTTCATATTAGAAAAAGGTACCGAAACTGAAGACTTGCTGACCATTCCAGCGTTTTTTATCCTTATCAAAAAGTCTGAAATTGGGTCGGTTACCATGATGATTTTTTAATACCTGGGATCCTGCCTTCATTAGCTAGTTCTCTAAAACATATGCGACATAGACCAAAATCACCCATATAGCCTCTGCCTCTGCCACATTTAAAGCAGCGATTAGTAGCCCGAGTGCTGAACTTCGGCTTCTTCAAACTCCTTGCTATAACTGATTTTTTAGCCATTTGATTTAGCGAAAGATGTCTTAAACCACAGCCTTTCTGCAATTAAAATGCCCCTTAGGGCAACACCCATACTAGCAGAATATAGCTCTTATTGTCAATTTTTGCTATATTCTAACTTCATGCACAAAAAGAAGGTATTATTTGTAATTACTAAGGGGAGCCCTTTTGGAGGGGCTCAGAAATATGTTTATGATTTGGCTACTAACACACCGCCTGATTTTGAGGCTGTGGTCGCTTGTGGGGGGAATATAGGACTCCCAGAAGCTCTGGAACAAAAAGGAATAAGAACTGTAAAAATAGAAGGGTTGGTACGAGAGATACACTTTTTTGATGAATTTAAAGTCTGTTGGGACCTTGTAAAACTCTTCAGAAAAGAGAGGCCAGATGTAGTGCATTTGAACTCTTCAAAAATAGGAGGTGTGGGAGCAGTAGCAGGAAGGATAGCTCGCGTACCTAAAATTATTTTTACTTCTCACGGTTGGGGCTTTAACGAAAAACATAGGAGTAATTTAGCTAAAATTTTCTATGCACTGGGTCACTGGATGACTTTGATTTTGGTACATAGAACTATCGCCGTATCAGAAAAAACAAAAAAAGACGCATCCTGGATGCCTTTTGTTTCAAAAAAGATTACAGTCATCCATAATGGAATAGGACAGTTTAAATTGAAAACTAAAAAAGAGGCTAGAAATATTTTAACAGGAGAGGAAGCAAGTAAAAAAATAGTAGTCTTTTCTTTATCGGAACTGCATAAAAATAAAGGCTTAGACGTCGCTCTAAATGGCCTCTCTCGCCTACCGGAAAAAATAAAAGAGAAAATACTATACTGCATTGCGGGTGATGGCGAAGAAAAAGCAAATTTAGAAAAACTTGTCCGTGATTTAGGGATCGAGAGTATGGTCGAATTTTTAGGATTTATAAAAGATGGAAGAGAACTTTTAAGTGGAGCCGACATTTTTCTTTTCCCCTCCAGAACTGAAAATCTACCCTATGCCATACTCGAGGCTGGCTTAACAGGACTACCTATAATCACGACTAGCGTAGGCGGGATACCAGAAGTCATAACGAACATGACTGACGGAATATTAGTCCACCCTCAAAGTGCACGCGAGATATCGGAAGCGATTATTTATACCATAGAGAACAGAGAGAAGGTAAAGCAGTTTAAAGAAAAAATAAGAGAGAGAGTAATGAGTGACTTCTCTATTGAAAAAATGAGAGAGAAAACTTATTACCTATATTTATAAGAAGTAACCTGTATGATTTCATTCTGATTTTCGCCCTTACGGGTGACTCTGGCATACTTACTCGTCCCCATCAGAATTCCGATGGCTAAAAACTCAGCAAGGAGGTGTGACCCCCCATAACTCATAAAGGGCAAGGTGATACCTGTTACTGGCAGAAGGCCTATATTCATACCTATATTTACAAAAAAATGACTAGTGAAAAACAGGCCGACACCAAAACCGTATAGAACTTCAAAATTAGTCTCCCCTTGAGAAGCGACTGAAAGTATCCTAAAAATGAGAGTAGCATAAAGAGAAAAAAGGATAAGAGAACCGACAAAACCCCATTCCTCAGCAAAAGAGGCAAAGATAAAGTCCGTCTCATATTCTGGCAAGAACTTCAACTTTGATTGGGTGCCGTAGCCGATACCTTTGCCCCAAATTTCGCCCGAACCTACGGCCACAGTCGACTGATAAGCATTGTAGCCAGCACCGGAAACATCGGCTAAAGGATGAAGAAAAGAGGTAATCCTAGCTTTTTGGTAATCCTGAAAAACAAAACTCCACAAAACAAATACTGCCAAAATACCAGAAGCGAAAACCATACCGATATGACGTTTGGAAATACCAGAAGCGAAAACCATACCAAGCCATATTATGAAAATAATAATTGCCCCTCCAAAATCAGGCTGGAGAAATACGAGCATAAAAATAATAAGGGTGTATAAACCAGAGACGACTATGTGCCTTACATGAGCGATTTCTACATGCCTTCTAGCAAAATATTTTGACAAAACTAAGATCAGAGCAATTTTAGCAAAATCGGTAGGCTGAAAAGCAAAAAGACCCAGGTCAAACCAGCTTTGAGCACCCCTAAAGATACTGCCGATAACAGAAAGAAGGAGTAGGACAAAAACGGATATAAAATAAATAGCAGTAATAAAACGAGTATTTCGCAGAAATCGCCAATCAACACGTGAAGCACCGACAGCTACCAAAAGAGAAATAATAAGCCAGAGAAGCTGGCGAAAAAATAAATTGTTCTCTCCAGTAAAAGAATTCATGGTGAGCATGCCGGCTAAAACTATGAGAGTAGCCACACCAAGAAGAAGAAAATCGACTCGAACAAAGATGTTACGCAAAGTTGAAAGCATAGGAATAACCGGAGTATAACACAACTATTTTAGGGTAAAAATTCGCCAAGGATTTTGTAGGAAACTTCAATACGAGCTGGCACTTCCTTACAGATGGAACCAGATATTTTTTTGTACACAGAGTTAAGGGTAGTGGTACTTGGAGCCTCCAAAAAATTATCGGCAGAGGAGGCTATGCGAGAAAGAAAACTTTTGTTTACATCTTTGCCTAGACCAATGGTATAAAGAACAGCGCCACCCTGCTTCAATGTGTTTGCGGCTGCTTCAGCAGCCTTCTCGGCGTAAGCTATTTCTTCAGCTTCTGTTTTTGAGCCTTTGGGATCGAGAGGATAAGTAGCGGTACCATCAGTCAAAAGGATAACGATTTTTTGAGATTTGACCTCCTCGTTCATAGATAGTAATTCGAACGATTTGTATATAGCATCGGCTATATTTGTATACTGAGTACCAGAAGTTTGGACTGAAATAGCATCTACTCCAGTTTGAAGAGAAGCAAAGTCGTTTGTCATAACTTCTGTTAGAACAGAAGCTTCAGTGGCAAAAGAAACGACAGAAGCCAAGTCAGCACCCTTAAGTTCGGCTATAAAATTTTTAGCGGCAAGCTTGACACTAGTCAAAGGCTCGACTGGATTGGTACCGAAAGAAGCCATGGAACCAGAACGATCAAGAGCCAACACAATGCTTGAAGGTATTTCACAGGCCTTCTCGCCAAGAGTAAAAGGAGTCGGCCAGGTGAAGAAGACATCGGTAGTGACGTTTTTGTTTAACCTCTCGATAAAAGTACGGGAAGCGGCTATGGCATTATCCCTACCATCGAAAACTACAGCCACCAACTCTATATTTTTTACATCTTTTATTGATTTATTAGAAATAGAAGCTTCTATTCTAGGCGCAGTCGCTTCTCGCAGTAGAGGAGAATTTTTCAACTCTATCTCTGGTGGTTGTTCTACTTTCTTCGTCCATCTTATGTTTTTGGAAATTTCTAATTCTGCCCTCTTCGGCAATACATTTGGTATGAGTATATTGCCTTCAAAAAGTGAGATCGTGCCATTTTTCAAAAATGCAGTGACTCCTTCCCTTTCGTAAACCATTTTGTTGCTAGCATCGTATATTCTAAAACGATAAGGCACATACGGAGCCTCAAAATTGACATTGCGATTTTCGACGAAAGCCAAGACGCTATACACATCGCCTACTACATTAAATACTCTTGGATCGGAACGTAAGAGAGGCTCTGCGGCCGCGGCAGAACACACAAGAGAACAGGAACCACCACAATCAATACCCTCCTCATCACCATTTTGAAAACTATCAAAACAAGTTGGAACTTTGTACCAAAAATTCCAAAATATAAAAAAGGTAATAACAGTCAAAACTAAAATAGCTGACCACATATACATAGCTTTGCGACGAGAAGACCAATCGGACATAGATTAAGTATATCCCAATTTTGCTCACTCTAGTAGAGTGAGCAAAATTGAGGACACCGATGAATACAAAACGCAGTCCCGCATCGTACTCGTGCGGGAAGATCGGGTGTGATTAAAAACAATGTTCTGGCGGCTAGCTACTCTCCCCTTGCGAGTACCATCGCCACTACCGAGCTTAACTTCTGTGTTCGGAATGAGAACAGGTGTGACCCCGGCGTTAAGCCACCAAAACATTATTTTCAAACTTTTTTAAATCCTTAAATGCAGAGGCAACTCATTTGAGTTGGCTCCCCCTCTGGGACTCGAACCCAGAACACTTGGCTTAACAGGCCAATGCTCTACCGATTGAGCTAAGGGGGAGCAATAAGTTGCCACGAAGAACACGGAATAACATTCCGCATTTAAGGATTCAAAAATAAATTAAATGTAGGTAGGTACGATTTCATATGGCAGGACAAAACGATGGTTTTCAAATTTCCTAATAAGATCGGAAATTAGTACGCCTCGGCTGAACACTTTACAGTGCTTACACCTAGCGCCTATCAACGTGATCATCTCTCACGATCCTAAACGATTCCTAATCTTGGGGCTGGCTTCCCTCTTAGATGCTTTCAGAGGTTATCCAAACCCGACTTAGCTACTCGGCATTGCATTTGGCAACACAGCCGATACGCCAGAGGTCAGTTCACTCCGGTCCTCTCGTCGTTTAAATTTTCTTTTTAGAAAACTTTATCCCCTATCACTAGGAGCACAGACTATATCTTAATCCTTTCACAAATTGTGAATTCGGATCTTGGCATATTATAAGTAAGAGCTGTCATCCTCTATGAGATGATTCAACGTCTTACAAATCTCTCCTTCTCCTTCGATTGCTCTCAGGATCAGGATTAGTCGTTACGGGGTCAAATCTAAAATTTTGATCAATTCTTTCTTGGTTTTTTTACGTTTAGTGACATAATTCTCTTTTTGAATCAGAAGAATTAAATCAACCAATCGAAGCAAATCACCCTTTAAAAGCAATTTGTATTTTTTACTAGAAAGAATACTACAAGCTTCATACAAAGATTCTGCTTGGATTTTCTTGAATCGGACATACGGTATGAGTAATCTGAGTATCTTTTTAACAGATCCATATCCATTAATCCGAAGCTCGCTCATTCCATCATTCCTTTTTGAAATATATCCTATTTCAAATATTTCTTGTATCCAGTTCAAATCTTTTGCATGCCGAGTATCTTGATAGAAGCAGATAGTAGCCATAAAACGAATTTTACTTTTACCATCTGATCTTTTTTTGATTTGAAGCATTAAGCTTCCATCACCATCAAGAAACCCAGCTATATATGACAGCTCTATTTCTTTTTTGATCTTAGATCGACTTCCCACGGTATTATCTTAATTAATTTCTGGTCCTCAAGTAAATTGTACCATTTATGACGGACCGTCACAAAAATGGTTATCAACAGAACAGAATTATCAAGACTTCACCGTTATTAGCCAAATTGTCATCGAGAATTACTTCTCGAAGTAGCAATTTCTTACTAGGAGCAAATCCCCTCAAGAATCACCGCCTGCAGTAGATAGGAGACCAACCTGTCTCACGCATGTTTATTCTCGACTTGCGCCGAGCATGGACTATAGCTTCATCCGTTACTTTCCTTTCGAAAAATAATGAGGATGGCTGACGTGTAGTCTCTACGGCTTTCGCTTTGAGCGAATTGCCTCGGTGTTGTCCCAATGGGATTTCACCGATATTAGTCAACTTTTTACCATGCACCTTATCGGTGCATGGCCGCCGTGATTCAGATCAACAGACTGTGCGTGGTACTTAACACAGTTTCTTCCTCGAAGGATTCAGACTGCATAACAGTCAAAAGTTCATAAAGTTAAAATGTTCATAAAGTGGATACATCTGTATTTACTTTATGAACATAAAAAACTTTTCACTTTATAACTTCTACACGGTCTGAACCCAGCTCGCGTACCTTTTTAATTGGCGAACAGCCAAACCCTTGGGAGCTTCTCCACCCCCGGGATAAGGTGAGCCGACATCGAGGTGCCGAACACCGCCGTCGCTATGGACGCTTAGGCGGTACCAGCCTGTTATCCCCAGAGTAGCTTTTGTC
>DATDXE010000009.1 GCA_036517255.1 Candidatus Paceibacterota bacterium | reverse complement strand
TAGCTTGGATAAGTCAAATTCTAAAATATCATCATGAACCAAATTCAGTTGGCCTGATGAAATTTCTTTTTGGAATTTATCTTTTAGTAATTCGTATAAGTCATCGTCTTTTTCTACCGCCATTACTTTAGCCCCAGTATCTAAAAGCTTTTCCGTCAAACTGCCCGTGCCCGGTCCTATCTCTAGTACTGTATCTCCCTTACTAATTTCCCCGGTCTCGACAATACTCGAGAGCGCGCGTTCCGATTTTAGAAAATGCTGTCCTAATGATTTTTTCGCTCTCATATTTTACTTGGAAGCTCAACCTCCAAGTTGTTGTTTCTGGCTACATTTTCCAGTTCATTCGCGATATGGGCTCTCTTTTTTAGAATAGTTTCCAGTGTGCTTTCCGCAAATTTTTCATACTCTTTTCTTGATTTAAACTGACCCAATAATATATCTTTTGAGCAAATACCCGGATGATCCGCATCCATATACTCGTTCCAACTCGAGAGGAAAAGATCCTTACCGGATTTTAATTTGTGCACTTTATGATTTAAGTTCACGTATGTGCCAGCATGCAATAAATATTCGTTTGAGTTAATATGATTGGCCTTAAATCTTCCCTGAAACAATGCCCCGCTTCTCGAGTGTTTTTCATTGAAGTATTTAGTGTAACCAGTACCAAGTCTGTGCATGAACTTTTCGATGCCACGTTCTTCAAGTTGAGTAAGAATAAAATGGAAATGGTTTGGATTTAAGCAAAATGCAACAAATTGAACCAGATGAGAAACTCCTTTATTTGTCTTGTTTTTATTAAATGAGTTTTCAAATATACTGCCTATGGGTTTAATAGAATTAAATTCTTGCATACTTTGAAAAAACCTTTCCAAGTCATTTTTATCAGAAAATATGGATCGTTTATCCACTCCTCGGTTATAGATGTGATAAAACTCGTTCTCCACAAGGGCGACTTTTCTCATGCTCATGATCGTACAATTCTATCACTTGGAGGTTGAGCTTCCAAGTGGCTAGTAATGAGGTTAAAAGTCAATTTCAAGTAAAGGTTTTCGAGAAACATTATATTCATCACCAACCTCTTCCTCTACTAACGTTTCCGGAATGTCAAAAATAAATCCTGAAGGAATATTCACTTGCCTATTGCCAAACATAGTACGAGTCTCGGCATAGGACAGAAAAACTTTTTTGCGTGCTCGAGTAAGTGCCACGTAGAAGAGTCGTCTCTCCTCCTCTCTTTCTTCAGGCCGGACCCTCTCCTCATTCATGCGTTCGTGAGGGAAAAGTCCATCTTCAAGTCCCGAGATGAAGACGGTATCAAATTCTAATCCTTTAGAGGCGTGCACTGTCATGAGTCGAACTGCTTTTTGTTCCTCTTTAAGCTCGTCTTGGTCACTCTGTAGAGCCGCATCAGCCAGGAAATTTAAAATCCCTTCTTCTGGAGGAAGATGGCCCGCCTCGACTCGTCCCTGCTCGTCAAGGCGAGGCGGGTCGTATCGAGACGCGAAGTTTACTAATTCATAAGCATTTTCAAGTCTAGCTCGGCCCTCATCTCCACCCTCTTTCCACTCTTGTTCTAATCCAGATTTTTTAATGATAAAAGAAAGAGTTTCACTCGGTTTTTTCTCTTTAGAAATTTGTTCAATTTCTTTAAGTAAAGATCGAAAGCTGGCAAGTTTTATTTTCATAGCAGATGCGAGTGTTGCTTCATCTCCAGAAAATATTTTGAGAACTGTAGTTTTGCCTATGCCACGCGCTGGCACATTAATAATACGTTTTAAATCTGAGAGACTATCTGGATTTAGAGCCGAACGCAAATAGGCGATGATATCCTTAATCTCTTTACGTTCAAAAAAACGAGTACCTAAAATCTGATAAGGAAGACCGTGGTTCATGAAAGCTTCTTCCAGTACTCGTGATTGGAAGTTTGCTCTATAGAGCACCGCTATTTCTTCTGCTGAAACTCCTTTCTTGATTAATTTTTCTGTTTGTTCGGCGACAAATTCTGCCTCACTTATTTCGTCGAACCCCTGAAACAAACCAATCTTCTCCCCTTCAGAGTTTGTGGTGAAAAGATTTTTCTTACGACGAATTTTATTTTTTTCTATAATAGTATTGGCCGCCTCCAAAATAGTTTTGGTAGAGCGATAATTTTCTTCCAAAGTGATAACTTCTGCATTCGGATAATCTTTTTCAAAATCTAAAATATTTTTTATATCCGCGCCACGCCAAGAATAAATATTTTGATCAATGTCTCCAACCACGCAAATATTTCTCTTATCACCCACTAACATTTTAGAAATTTCATACTGGACACGATTGGTGTCCTGATATTCATCGATATGAATATAGCGCCAAATATTTTGATAATAATTTCTTACTGCCGAGTTCTCACTCAAGAGACTCATAGTTTTTAAAAGTAGATCATCGAAGTCGAGTGCGTTGTCTCTCGATAAAATCTTTTCGTATTCCGGCCAGACTTGAACTACCACGTCTCGCAAGAATCCACGTTCATTTCTCTCGCGATATTCTTGTGCGGTTGTGCCCCCGCCCTTTTCTCTTGAGATCACGCCCATTAGACGAGCTGGATCGTGTGTCTTCGGGTCAAGCCCAAGAGTTAAAAGAGCTTCTCTCACTGCCTTCTTGCTATCATCTCGGTCGAAAATAGTAAAATGTCTCTTTACTCCAACGTGAGCAGATTGTTCGCGTAAAATATGCACTCCGAGGGAGTGGAAAGTGCTGACGAAAGGTCGTTCAGACATAGATACCGGTCTATTAATAGCTGGATCATTTCTAAGGCCAGTTTCAACTCGCTCTCGCATTTCTCTAGCTGCTTTGTTGGTAAAGGTAATGGCCAAAATAGCTGAAGGGGCGACACCCGTGTAAACAAGGTGGCGTATTCTCTCGGCAATGGTTTTAGTCTTACCGGCGCCTGCGCCGGCTAAGATGAGTACCGGCCCTTCGGTAGCTTTTACTGCTTTTTGTTGTTCAGAATTGAGTCCGAGAGCGTGTGGATTAGAGAGCTTCGACATGCTGGACACTATATCATATGAGGGTATAATGGATTAGATACGGTAAGAAAGCACAGATTTTACGGCTTAGTTGAGCAGTTTAACCTTACTCTATTAGTAAAAGAACGGTCAAATATATACTCCTTACTCTAGCTCTTCCCCTCTTTGTTTACGCAGGGGAAGAGATTTTGCTTGTACCGGAAGTGCTAGAAGCAGGCAATTCCCAGACCATGAGCCTCTTGGAGGGTTATTTGAATATTAATCCTACTGGCACAGGGGGAGCAGAAATTGCCATTGTTGACAGTACGGCTCTCGAATCTAATGGCAGTGACAGTGAGGTGTTCGTGGACCTCGGCAAGTCTGGTACCGGTGAGATTAGTATTTATGTTGTGCGAGGGGGTGATACCTTAAGTGAGATTGCCGAGATGTTTGGTGTCTCTAGCAATACTATTGTCTGGGCTAATGATATAAAAGGAGGTTTGATAAAAGAAGGTCAAGAACTTGTTATCCTACCGATCTCTGGTGTACGTCATGTCGTTAAGTCAGGTGATACTTTGCAGTCTATCACCACCAAATATAAAGCAGATTTTGATGACATCCTTTCATATAACGGTCTTGCTTTCGATACCAAGATTAAACCCGGTGATATCGTCATCATTCCTGACGGTGT
>DATDXE010000008.1 GCA_036517255.1 Candidatus Paceibacterota bacterium | reverse complement strand
CGCTCCATCAGTGCTCTACGACCCACTTCTTACGACTCTAAATGGATGGTTTAAACCCGGTTTCAAGCAAGAGATAAAAGTGCATGCCATCGTGCATCTTTCTGGTGGTGCTATTAAAGAAAAATTTGCCAAAGATATTTTGTTTCCTCGAGGATTGTCAGCCAATCTAAATGATTTGTGGGAACCCCCAACTATTATGAGAAATTGCGCCACATGGAGAGGGCTGTCGGATAGAGAATTTTACGAGACATGGAATGGTGGTCAAGGAATGTTTCTGGTTGTTGATAAGAAGGATGTAAAGTATTGTTTGAGGTGTGCAAAGCGGTTCTCTATACAAGCAAAAGTAGCCGGTCGCATCACAAAAGAAAAAGTCCCGCAAGTTGAGATTACTTCCAAATTAACAAAAGGGGAAAAGATAATTTATAAAAAAAATTAAAATGTCACCACTTAAAGCTATTTCGCCGATTGACGGAAGGTATCATAAAACCACCTTGCCCCTGTCCAGATATTTTAGTGAAGTAGCTCTTATCAAATACCGAATTATTGTGGAGGGAGAATATTTAATCGCACTGTCAGAAGAAAAGAAGACAAGACTTCGAAAGTTTAGTAAAGCAGAAAAATCAGTTATTCGTGGCCTCTATAGTATTGAAATAAAAGATGCTGAAGAAGTAAAAAGTTTTGAAGCAACAACCAATCATGATGTAAAGGCCATCGAGTATTTTATTAAGGAACGCTTAAAGAATACTTCCTTGGTGGATGTTTTAGAGTGGATTCATTTCGCTCTGACTTCAGAAGATGTAAACAACTTATCATATGCCTTGATGCTCTCAGAGTCTTTAAGAAGTGAAATAATTCCGTATCTCAATTTTGTTCTCGTTTCAATAGATCATTTTGCGCAATCGACTAAGAATATCCCTATGCTTGCACGAACACATGGACAAAGCGCTTCACCAACAACATTAGGTAAGGAATTTAAAGTTTTTTCTTCTCGACTTAAAAGACAGATAAATCAACTGAAAAAATACAGGATTTTGGTCAAGTTGAATGGAGCGGCAGGAAACTATAATGCTCACTTTACCGCCTATCCAAAGATAGATTGGCCGAAATTTACTCAGAATTTTATCATGACTCTAAATACAGAAAGAAAAATAAGGCTCGAGGCCAATTTGGTGACTACTCAGATAGAACCACACGATACATATGCTGAACTATTCGATATTATGCGTAGAATAAATACAATTCTCATCGATTTTGACCAAGATGTGTGGCGATACATAAGTGATGGTTGGCTTAGTCAGAAACCAAAAGAAGTTGAAATAGGGTCATCAACTATGCCGCACAAAATTAATCCAATTGATTTTGAAAACAGTGAAGGAAACCTTGGCATGGCAAATGCGCTTTTTACTTACTTTAGTTCAAAGCTCCCAATTTCACGTCTGCAAAGGGATCTATCTGACTCTACTGTCGAAAGAAACTTCGGCATCGCCCTTGCTCATAGTCTTATCGCCTATCAAGCTATTCAAAAAGGATTAAGTAAGATAAGTCCCAATCGAACAAAAATTCTTGAGGATTTAGATCATCATTATGAGGTTATTGCAGAGGGCATACAGACTATTTTAAGAAGGGAAAATGTGGCCATGCCCTACGAAGCTTTAAAAAATCTGACGAGAGGGAAAAAAGTGACACGAAAAGATTTCCAGAAATTTATCGATAAACTAAAAGTTAGTGAGAAAATAAAAAAGGAGTTGAGAAAAATTTCCCCCAGGACCTACATTGGTCTAGCCGAGAAGTTATCTCTTTTTTGAGTTATTCTTAAGCTTTATGTCCAAACTTTCTGTTGGAATTGTGGGGTTGCCAAATGTGGGGAAGTCAACGCTTTTCAACGCGCTGACTAAACAGAGCGTGCCGGCGGAGAATTATCCGTTCTGTACCATTGACCCATCGGTCGGCATTGTGCCGGTACCGGACGAGCGGCTTGAGACACTATCCGCTTTGTCCAAGTCGAAGAAAACTATTCCGGCGGTAGTCGAGTTTGTTGACATCGCCGGACTGGTTAAAGGCGCTTCGGAGGGCGAAGGACTGGGCAATAAATTTCTC
>DATDXE010000007.1 GCA_036517255.1 Candidatus Paceibacterota bacterium | reverse complement strand
AACGAGCCTCTCGGCGATCTTTCTCACATGTATGGCTGGCCCGCCAATGTCAGGAAAAAAGATTCCTGCTGCTAAAAGAATTCTCATGCTTGGTTGTAAGTAGTTTTTATTATATCATCTTTTTTAAGAACACGAGAGACCTAGTCGCTTGGGGTACCTATTTGCGCTATACTACATGGCGTGAATAGGTACTCCTTTTCGTATGGAAAATAAATTGAAAGTAGCGATGATCGGCATTGGCCGGTGGGGAAAAATTCTCCTCGGTGAGCTCGGTACACAAGCTGAGGTGAAATACGAGTGCGACAGTAAGACTGATTTGGTGACTGTATTTTCTGACCCAGAAGTTCAGGCGGTTTTCATCGCTACTCCAACTAACACACACTTTGATATAGCATCAAAAGCGCTTGAGGCTGACAAGCATGTCTTTTTGGAAAAACCGGGTACTACTGATAGTAACGACTTAGAAAAATTGGTAAGGAAAGCAGAAGAGAAAAATTTGAAGTTAGCTATTGGTTATGAATTCCCCCACCACTCCGCAGCAAAGAAGTTAAGGGAGCTTCTAAAGAGTAAGAAAATGAAAAATATGTTTTTCGAATGGCACAAATGGGGCACTTTTAATGATGACGCCGTCATGCATCTCCTTTGTCACGAAATCTCCATAGCAAAATCTCTAGGCATTGAACTTGTACCAGTCTCATGTAAGTATACCAAAGTCATCTCTAATTCGGATATCTTAGAGACTGCATTCAAGCACGACATTAAATCTGTCATTAATCGAGCAAGCCCGATTAAGCAGAAGACTCTGACAGTGCTAACACTAGAAGGCGGTTACATCTGGAACAACGACGATCTTTTTGAGATAAATACCGAAACACGAGTATTGGATAAGATAGATTTACCGGAGACCACCCCAGTGGCTGAAGAGATTTCTGATTTTCTTTCCGCTATTAAAGAAAATAGAGAGCCCAAGACAGACGGCCAATTTGCTCTCGAGATCTATAAAATTATCGAAAAAGTTTCAGCACTTCGTTAGCCGCCTCTACACAGTTCCCTATTTTTCCTGAAAATACATTTATAATTTTATTTCCGATCTTTATCACCAAAGTCGGGCGCTCATCGGTTAGATCGACATTGGGAAGCACCGTTCTTACGGTATACATCGATCCTATATGCTCCGCATCTTTAAGCTCAGGCATAAACTCTACGGCCGATTCAATAAATTTATCTATGTTCGTAACTGAAGGATTCCTAATTACTCCTTTATTCATAAGAGGTTCAAATTCTTTCGGGATCTCCGGATATAAACCTACGTTTGTGGCATGAATAGCATGCACCACGTTACCCATCACGTGATACCCCGTGTCCGAGTATGGGTCAATGCAAAAAAACGGCCCGTCAAACACCACAATACTTTTGTTCTTAAATCTTTCCGGTAATTTCAAAACTGGCTTCTCACAGAGTTCAAATTGATAATAGCTCATCGCTTCAGGAAACTTTTCAAGTATAAAATTGAGGTTGGCATAGGCGCAATTAATCACCGAATCATATTTATCTATGCTTTCATCAGAAAACACTTGATTTAAAAAAAGATTTATTTTACTGTCTTCTATTCTTTTCCTCACTATCTCTTGCAATTTAACCGGATCTATAATTGACTCCCTGCCTTTTATCGTAAATTCAACCATGTGTGGATAAACATGATCTAATTCCACCCTCTCATATTCCAGCCCGCATTCCTTGCAGAAGTCTAGAAAATCTTTACCAGAAACCTTGCTTCTCTCTTTGGCCAGAACGTAATAATGCTCATTATGGTCGAGAACCGCCTCTCCATACTCTTTGCGAAAAGAATATTCTGAATACTTTGAGGACAAAGCTGTTTCCTTGCTTCGAGGATAGTGGTAGCCCCTGTGCAGTCTGTACTGGTTGATACCGGAAGCCGCCTGAAGAATATCGGGCTCCTTTTCGTATAGATCTATCTCAAAGCCGTTTTGAGCCAGTTTTATAGCAATCGTTGAGCCGAATATTCCTGCTCCCACCACTGCAATCTTCATAATGTATCAAATACTCTACTCTTCATCTCCCCCGCAATCAAATCCCAATCGTATTTATCTTTTACCATTTTTTGGGCATTTTCTACAAGTTTCTGACACAAATCCGGATTATCCATCAGACGTCTAACTTGCTTGGCGATACTTTCTGGATTCTTCACTTCGCAAAAAAGCCCTGTTGCCACTTGCCCTGAGGAATTCGAAGGGTCTATCAAAAAATCTACTATTCCCCCAACCGGAGTGGCAATTACTGGCAGACCAGCCGCCATAGCCTCGATAAATGAATTGCCCATCCCTTCCGATAGCGAAGGTCTGACGAAAATATCGGCTTGGTGCAAATATTTTGGTAAATTTTCATGAGAAATATGCCCTAGAAATTCTACCCTTTTTTCTATCTTTAAACTTTCAACTTGAAACTTTAAAGCTTTTTCCAGTGGTCCAGTACCGAGAATTTGCAATTTCACATTTTCTGGCAAAAACTTGAGAGCGTCAATAATATCCCCGACAGCATTCTTCTCCACCAACCTCGAGGTCGTAATCAGTGTTGTATTGTCCAAAGCCGAGCTTAGGACATTTTTACCCACAAATTTTTCAAAATCTACTCCATTGGGTATCACTTCGACCTGCCCTCTGTGTCCGAATTGTTTAGCCCATAGGGCTAGAAAGTTTGATATAGCTTGCACTTTTGACGCATGACAGAAACCATATTTAAGTAATGGTGAAAATATTCTTATTCTTATCCTTTTAAATACATACTCAAATGGATCACCGTCCTGTAGGGTTAGAACATAAGGCGTGCAGTTCCCAAAAAGTCGCATTAAAGTGACAGGAAAAAGCATGTTGGTCATAATTGCCCACAAGGCATCATATTTGTTTTCTCTATTTAGTTTTATGGCACGCAAAGCGGCCAGAGGCACAAAGAAAATCTTACCCAAATAACCCGGACCGCTATTTATACGATATATCGTACAATTTCCAATTTTTTCTTTCTCGGGATGCGCGGGATTAAAGCGCATTGTTAGCATATCAAATTCAACATCAGAGATACGGTCAGTAATCTCTTTGACAGCGATTTCGGCCCCTCCCACCATTGGGTGATAAGCGAGAGAAAAAATGAGAATACGTTTAGGTGACATCGAGAATTTTTTTGAGCTCTTCGGCACTAGGCCCAGTTCGCTTCGGAGCCAAGGTCTGACCTTGGGCATCTGATTTAAGGTCAGACCTTGGCGGCGGATTCCCCACCACTGCCTTAAGCGCGTCTCTTAAATCGGCAACA